>NZ_JAUZMZ010000114.1:0-16141 GCF_036327435.1 Rhodococcus chondri
ATCGTAATTCGTCGGACGAGTTGAGCGGCGACCGGTATCCCACGCGCGTCATGGCACGGCCGCGCGGGGTGGTGACGCGCAGATCCAATCCGTAACGGTCGGCTCCGACGCAGGTGGCCGCGGTAGCGTCCGGGAATCCGCCGAGCTTCTGCGTCATCGCCAACAGCGCATCGGCGTGGTCGTCGTTGAGATGCGCAATCGCGCCGCCGGCCGTAGGGGTGATGGGATCGGGCAGCGCCTCGGCGTAGGCCTCGGCGGTGGCCGAATCCATCCGCCCGTATCCACCGACCCAGCGCACCCGCTGAACCCGCAGCACCCATACAGAGAAGTCGCTGAAATCGATGTAGATGCGTGCCGCCGGAACGGCCGCCAGATGCGCTTCTCGGGCTGCGGCCAGCTCGTCACCGACCGGACGCTCGACATACCCGGACAGTGTGATGCGGGTACTGGCCAAGGGATCGGACGGTACGCCGGGGGCCACGATCGCGATGCTGGCGCGCGGATCCAGCTCGAGATTACGACCGTGCTCCGCCATGCGGGATACGCACAGCACGGGAGAGCCGCCAAGCAGTCCGTAGGTCACAAACGACGCCCAGGGGTCGCCGTCCTTGGTCAGGGTCGCAAGGGTGCCCATGTTGGTCGACGCCGCGACCGTGCGTGCCTCCTCGGCGGCGGACGGCCGGGACGCGTTCACGACCTCCGTCAGCGGCGGCGGCACGGTCGGGGCGTCACCGGGCGCGCCGTGATCTGAGTTCACCATTCACGGAACGGTACCTGCAGGCGCTGGGGGGAGTTTTCGAAGCGCTGGATCCGACCTTCGAGCTGTCACCGATCGCGTGCGTCTTCGAGCTTCCGGATCAAGGTCGCGGCATCGAACGGGCCGGTGTGCAGAGTGAGATCCGAACCTGTGGCACCGAGATAGAACGTCGGGGTCCGGCGCACGTCGCTGGACTCGGCGTCGAGGTCGTCGTCCTCCACTCGATGCCGGTGATGCCCCAGTCGCAGGTCCTCGGCGAACTGCTCGGTATCGAGGCCCAATTGCGCGGCGTGTTCGTAGATTTCGTCTTCGGAGAGGGCGTCGCTGTTGGCGAAGAGGTGGTCGTGCATCTCCCAGAACCTGCCCTGCGCGGCGGCGGCCTCGACGGCCTCGGCTGCGAAACGCGCATGCGGATGCACCTCGTCGATCGGCAGGTGCCGGAAGACGTAGCGGAGCTGGTCGCCGAAATGCGCGTGGACCTCCCGGATACTTCCGGTGGCCTTGCTGCAGAACGGACACTCGAAGTCTCCGTATTCGACGAGGGTGAGCGGTGCGTCGTCCGGTCCGCGCAGGTGATCTCGGTCCGCATCGACAGGACGCAACAACACCGACCCGGCGACATTGTGGGGCGAGCCGCGACGATCCGACAATCTGAACAACGCCCAGCCCAACCCGGTCGCGAGAACGGCCGCGACGAGCACCCCGAGGCGGGCATCGTTGGCCGCCTCCGGAGATTCGATCGCCAGGTCCACGATGAACAGAGAGATGGTGAATCCGATCCCGGCGAGCGCGGCGCCCCCGCTGATCTGCGACAGTGTCAGCCCCGGTGGCAGGCTCCCCGGGCGCAGCCGAGAGAACACGGCGGTGGCCACGGTGATGCCGGCCAGTTTGCCCACCACCAAACCGAGGATGATGCCCCATGTGATCGGCGACCGGATCGCGTCGCTCACGGTCCGGCCGGTGACCACCACGCCGGCATTGGCGAGAGCGAAGATCGGCACCACGAGAAACGCGGTGTACGGCTGATAGAACCGCAGCAGCCGCTCGTTGACGGACACCGCCCGGAGCACACCGAGCTGTGCCGCGCGCGCATAGTCGGGGTTGGGTGATTGACGGAATGCGCGCGTGAGCTCACCGGCGCGTTCCACCTCGCTGCGCCGTGGAGGGTAGACGGGCAGGATCAGCGCGATGAGCACACCGGCGAGAGTGGGGTGCACTCCCGACTCGTAGAACGCCACCCAGGTGCCCGCTGCCACGATGAAGTAGGCGATGCCACGCCACACCTCGAGCCGGCGAAACTGCAGGATGAGGAGCAGTCCCACCGCGCCGGGCAGGAGATAACCCAGCCGGAGTTCGTCGGTGTAGAAGAAGGCGATGATCGCCAGGGCACCGATGTCGTCGGCCACTGCGAGGGTCAGGAGGAAAACCCGCAGACGCGCCGGACATCGAGGGCCGACCAGCGCGAGCGCACCCAATACGAACGCCGTGTCGGTGGAGACCACCACTCCCCACGCGCCGGCCGCCTCCCCACTGGGGTTGAGCATGAGGTAGAGCGCAGCAGGCATTGCCAGACCGGCGATCGCTGCCGTCAGCGGGACTGCCGCCCGCGTGCGATCGGTGAGCTCGCCGATGGTGAGTTCGCGTTTCACCTCGAGCCCGACGACGAAGAAGAACAGTGTCATCAAGGCGTCGTTGACCCAGTGCTTCAGGTCGAGGCCGATACCGTAGTCGCCGATCCGGACGGTCAGCGGTGTGTGCCAGAACGACTCGTACGAGTCCCCCACGTTGGCCCAGACCAGCGCGACGATGGTGGCCGCAAGTAGAAATCCGGCCGCCAACTTGTCGTCGTCCGTGCCGGCACGGATCCCGGCGAGGCGTAGCGACAACCGTCGAAGGTTCATCGGGCGCTCGCCGACCGTCATGTGTCCTCACTCCGAAGTCCGATCCGACGCTGGTCAGCGTATCGCCGCCCGCCCCGGACCGGGCGGCCTACCATTCGGACTGGACGACCGTGTATAACGTTTTGTGGCCGCCGACTAACAGAAGCGTCACGCCAAAAGGGTTGTATTCATTACGTTTTCGATCATCCAATCGCCTCTCGGGTTGCGTTTTCATCTATTCGGGAGGATGGCTATCCGAACCGGCGCAGAGTATCGTTATCCTTTCAACCAAGGGGATGCAGCACGCGGGGGCGTACAGCACTATCAGGAGGGCAGATGACGGCCCCACCGAGATCCGAGATACGGAACTGATCTCGCGGACCACCGATGCCATCATTTCTGGTGAAGTCTTGGGCCGCAGAGCAATCGGGCTGGTCCCCAAGTCTGCAGCCGGCTATCGGCTGCACACCGGCCGATAGAGGTGTCCTTCGGAATCGTCTGTGCCGAAGTGACTTCGAGAGGAGCATGCGCGGTCCCGCCCTGAAATCTTTCCGCATATAACGGACGGTTATCAACGGACGACAGCCGAGCGAGTTGTCGGGCACTCGGTGTCCTTTCGCGGTGTTGAACGAAAGGAAATCCCATGCACTCCAGTGAAATCACACGCGTATTCCGGATTGCGATAGTTGCTGCGGCAGTGACGGCAGGGGCGTGGGCCTTCGCGACGCCGACGGCCGCACAGGACCCCGCTTCACACGAGGTCCCCGTATGCGCTCCGCCGGACGGAGCGCCGATCTGGGTGCCGGGCCAGGAGCCGAAGGAGGCCGAGTCGGCGGCGAACGGACGGATCGGTGGCGTCTTCCGTCCCCACACTCGGATTTGGCTGACGGGGCTGGATGCGTGCGAGCAGCGCATCGACCGCAGCGTGGTCACCACCGCCGACGGGTCGTTCCTGTTCGCCGGTCTGATGCCGGGCCGATACGCCCTGCTCGGCGAAAACGGGGACGTCCTGACCCGCTTGGACCTGACCGCCGAATCGCCGGACCAGTCGGGGCTCGACTTGGCCGCCGCGTAGAGACTTGACCTTCGAGCCGACTCGAAGGTTTACCGTCGAATCGTGAGCACGATGCGAATCTCTCAGCTCGCCGAACGCACCGGCGTTCCGTCCACCACACTGCGGTACTACGAATCCGCCGGACTCGTGCCCGCCGACCGGACCGTCAGCGGGTACCGCGTCTACACGGATCGGGATGTCGACCGCATCGCGTTCATCCGCGCCGCCAAACAGGTCGGGCTCTCACTCGACGAAATCCGCGACGTGCTGGACGTGTGGGAACACGACGCTTGCGCCGACGTGCGCGACCGACTCCGGCCGATGGTCGCTGCACACCTCGAAGACGTGACCGCACGGACGGCGGACCTATCGGCGTTCTCCGATTTCCTACGCGACGCCTTGGTGCAGCTCGAGGCGCTTCCCGCCCGCGCCGAACTGTGCGACACGGAGTGCGGATTCGTCACGGCACCGGCACACCACACGGTCGTCGCCACACCGTCCACTGTCTACAGCGCCGTCACGTCCACAGAGCCGCCGGTCGCCTGTTCCCTCGATGCCGGCCGGCACGAAGAGCGCGTGCAGCACTGGGGACAGGCTCTCGCCGGTACCGTCAGGGAACCGATTCCGCACGGTCTCCGCCTGATCGTTCCCAGCGAGCGTGCGGGAACCGTCGTCGAGCTCGCGCTGGCCGAGCAGCGATGCTGCCCGTTCTACGATTTCAGCCTCCACCTGCAGGGGAAGGTCGCCGTCCTCGAGGTGCGGGCCCCTGAATCCGCCGCAGAGATGCTCCGCGACCTCTTCGCCGACACCTCTTCCGGTGGGCATGTCCACCGAGCCGCCCGGGAGCCGTAGGTCTACGCCTTCAGCACCAGCAGGAACCCACCGCCGGCGGAATCGATCTGCGTCTCGAACCGTTGTTCCGGCGCCAACCGCGACAGTCTGTCGAGCAACCACGCGGCGGCGTCCTCGGCGTCCGTTTTCCCGGGACACCGGGCGACGGCGACGCGTCCGCCCTTACGTTTGAGCTGTTCGACCGTTTCCACGATGGGCGCCGGGTCGACGACGAACAACCGGTCGGGCCACGGTACGACCGGCTTGACCGCACCTTTCTTGGTGTTGCAGGCACGGTGCGCGAGCCGCTCCACCCCGTCCTTGCCCTTGCCCTTGGCACCCTTCTTGGCTGTGTTGATGCTATCGATGCTGGGGCCGCGCGGGTCGTTGACCGACATGTCGGGGTCCACCGGCTCGTCGCACAACCAGCATCGCCACGACTCGCGGTCGCCGACTTCCTGAAGGGTACTCATGCCACCGAACGCTACCCGTGCGCGCTCGGAGCCCCCATCGCGTCACCGCGCTCACCGATCGTCCGTGCCCGCGACGCTGTATGCCCTACTGATCGATGTCCTGAGAGTCGGTGGCACGCTCGGTCTGCGCTGTGCCACCGCTCGAACGGCCACACGACGGCGGGAGCATCAAAGCGATTGCCTCAGAACATCGTTCAGCGCCTGCGCCGGTTGCATCGGCATACCGTGGTGAGAAGCCTCCTCGACGACGACGGTGCCGATTTGCGGAAACGACTCCGTAATGTGGGCGGCCAGCCGTCTGCTGTCGTGCACCTTGCTCTCGGCAGCGAGGACCACCGTCGTCTCGACCGCCAGGTTCTGCAGCGCAGTGCGTTTCGGCCGTTTCGGCACGATCGTCTTGGAGGCCGGAAAAGTCGCCGCTCCGAGTGCGAGAAGGTCGAGCCACTCCGGGTCGACGTGCCGGTTACCGGTCTCCCATCGGATGAAGTTGCGCTGACGCTGCTCGGTCGGGCGGAGAAGCAGCGGCACCGCACGGGCCAGGTACGGGGCACGCATGCCCGCGAAGCACGAGTTGGGGTCGAGCAGCGTCAGCGTCCGGACGCGTTCGGGGGCGCGCAGCGCATAGGCCAGCGCGATCATCGCGCCGTACGAATGCCCGACCAGACGGAGACCGGTTTCTCCTATCGCGTCGACGACGGTGTCGAGCCAGGACATCAGGTCGTCGACGGTTCGTAGCGGTGTGCCGGACGGAACACTTCGCCCGACGTCGCCCATCAGGTCCACCGCATAGACGTGGTACCCCTCGGCCAGGGTTGCGACGTTGGCGAACCACACCGCGGAGGTCGCGCCGCCGCCGGGCAAGAGAATCACCGGTGGGGCACCGCTCGGGCCGCACGAGTTGACCCGGGTTGTTCCGTACTGCGATGCGAGGTCGACACGTGTCGTCTCGACCGGCCATTTGGCAAGCACGCGGTCGTAGGCGCGGTAGAAGGCGACGCCTTCGGCGGTCGTGGCGAAGTCGGTGGAGTCCATCGACGGCCCTTCTGCCTGTCGACGTCAGTAGACGCGCCGGGGTTCCCAGGTCGCGATCGCCCAGATGACCACGACATCGAGCGCGATGATCAGAACCGACCACCAGGGGTAGTAGGGCAACCACAGAAAGTTGGCGACAAGCGAGAGTGCCGCGATGACGATCGCAATTACGCGCGCCCAAGTTGCTCCGGTGAACAGGACAGCACCCACCAGGGCGACGACGATACCGAGCACGATGTGGACCCAACCCCACGTCGAGATATCGAATTTGTAGGTGTATTCGAGGCCGATCACGAACACCTCGTCCTTCGCCACCGCGGCAATTCCCTGCAGCAGTTGCAGAACACCGACAGTCACCAAAAGCGCTGCCGCCGCGATGGAGGTGACGGCAGCGATTCCCTGCCCGACATCGCGTCGATCCGGATCGATACCTCCCTGAGTGGTACGCACATCTTCGGACACGCCGGCCCCCTTCAGTGAGATGTCGTTCGACACTGGTATTTTGCGCCGCTTGCGTAGGTTCCGTAGAGGATTGCTCGAAAAAAACGGAACTTAGCGTTCGTTATACTGCGGGTGCCGATCAGGCGATCGCCGAGAGACGAGGACAAACCATGGCCGACAGCAACTCCCAGATCTTGCTCACCGAGCAGCGGGGACCCGTGCGGATGCTCACCTTCAACCGTCCTCGGCAGCGCAACGCGCTGAGCTCGGCCCTCATCGACGCCCTCCGCAGCGAACTCGCCGCAGCCGACGACGACGAGCAGACCGCCGCCGTCATCCTCACCGGGACCGACCCCGCCTTCTGCGCCGGCGTGGACCTGCGGGAACTCGGTGCCGACGGCGGCAACGTCGGATTGATCGCCGACGACACCGTGCCGGTCGGACACCCGTGGAAGCCACTGTCCAAGCCCCTGATCGGCGCGATCAACGGCGCAGCGATCACAGGCGGCCTCGAAATAGCCTTGGCGTGTGATTTCCTCATCGCCTCCGACCGAGCACGATTCGCCGACACCCACGCTCGCGTCGGCGTGCTGCCCGGGTGGGGCCTGACCTACCGGCTCCCCGCGGCAGTAGGGGCCGGCTTCGCACGCCGCATGAGCCTGTCGGGCGACTTCGTCGACGCCGGCGAGGCACTGCGCGCGGGACTGGTCACCCAGGTCGTCGCACACGAAGAGCTGCTCGACACGGCGCTTGCGGTCGCGACGACCATTGCCGGCAACGACCAGCCGGGCGTGCGCACCCTGCTCGCGTCGTACCGTCGATCCGAAGAACACGTCGCCGAACCCGCACTGCGGGCCGAGGACGAGACCTCACAGCAGTGGATGAAGGATTTCTCGCCGGCACGTGTCGCCGAGCGCCGTGCCGACGTCATCGCGCGCGGGCGGGCTCAGAACACCTGACCGGCACGGAGCCGGGTGGGTACCGGCCTCGTTCGCCTCAGGTATCCGAGTGCGGCTTCGGAGTGCGGAACAGCGACTTCCCCTCGCGGGCGTGCTCCATGCGCTGCTCGAACTCGTGCTCCTCCCTCTCGACCTCCTCGTCGGAGGGCTCGGGATCGGGCTCGGTCCCCGGAGCGCCTCGCCCGGGATCTGCGGCATCGATCTCGTCGGGTCCGGTGTGCTTGATCGGCAGAAACGGTTCGGAGCTGGCCATGAAACCGGATGCCCGCGGCCGCTCGTCGTCAAACGGTGTGCCGAGCAGCGATGAGTTCCGGATTCCGCTGGGGTCTGTACCGGCATGACCGCCACCGACAGCAACACCGCAGCCCCCATCGACACCCGCGCGCTCGAGGTTCCCGGCGCCCGCCTCGTCTACGACGTCCGCGGCGACCTGCAGGATCGCGACCCCGACACCCCGGTCCTGCTCCTGGCCGGATGCCCGATGGACGCGTCCGGGTTCGTCGCGCTCGCATCGCACTTCGCCGACCGACCGGTGGTGACGTACGACCCACGCGGCACCGGCCGCAGCGTCCGCACCGACGCTCCACATTCGACACCCGAACTGCACGCCGACGACCTGCACCGGCTGATCGAGACACTCGATGTCGGCGCGATCGACCTGTTCGGCACCAGCGGCGGTGCCGTCAACGGACTTGCGCTGGTGTCGCAGCATCCCGGGCAGGTGCACACGCTCGTCGCGCACGAACCGCCGGCGTGCCCGCTGTTACCCGACAGCGAACAAATTCTGGCCGTATGCCGCGACATCTACGACACCTACCAGCGCAGTGGGACGGGACCGGCGATGGCGAAGTTCATCGCTCTGGTGAGCAGGGTCGGTTCGTTCCCCGACACCTACCTCGACGAACCCGCCCCCGACCCGGCCGCATTCGGACTCCCCACCGACGACGACGGCTCCCGCGACGATGCCCTGCTCAGCCAGAACCTGCTGTCCTGCACCAGCTACCGGCCCGACTTCGACGCCCTCACTGCCGCCTCCACCCGGGTGATCGCCGCGGCGGGCCGAGAATCCGACGGGCAGGTCGCCGCGCGTGCAACGGCGGAGATCGCCCGGCGGCTCGGCGTGGACCTCACCATGTTCCCCGGCGATCACGGTGGTTTCATGGGCGCCGAGTCCGGCATGCCGGGCGACCCGGAGGCCTTCGCCGCGAAACTGCGCGAGGTGCTGGATCGTCCCTAGGACCGATCGACCAGCTGCGCTGCCGGCTTCCGGACGAAGAATGCCGCCACGACGGCGAGCAGTGACACGACCCCGCCGTACAGGAACGCGGTGTGGATGCCGTCCTGGTTCGCGCCGATCTCGGTCGCGCCGTCGGCCGCGCGCGACGCCGCGGTGTACGACATGACCGTGATGAACAGCGCGGTGCCCGCGGCACCCGCCAACTGCTGGACGGTGCTGAAGATGGCGCTGCCGTGCGAGTAGAGCTCGCTGGGCAGCGACCCCAGGGACGACGTCATCAGCGGTGTCATCACCGTCGCGAGGCCGGCCATCATCAGCGAGTGGATGCCGACGACCATCGGCAGGCTCGACTCCGCGTCGAGCAGGGTCATCAGCCACAGCGCCGCACTGACGACCACTGCACCGGGGATGACGAGCACGCGCGGACCGGTGCGGTCGAAGATCCGGCCGGCGAACGGCGACAACAGGCCCATGATCAGGCCGCCCGGAAGCAGGAGCAGCCCGGTGGTGAGGGTGTCGAGGCCACGGACGTTCTGCAGATACAGCGGCAGCAGGATCAGGGCACCGAACAGCGACATCATGCTGATCGACAGCATGCCGAGGCCGATGCTGAACGTCGGTGTCGCGAACGGGCGCATGTCGAGCAGGGCACGTCCGTCGTCCTGTCGGGCGAGCTGCCGGTGCACGAACACGATCAGCGCCACCACGCCGACGCCGAGCGGAACCCACACCGGCACCCCCGAGCCGTCGGCCGAATGCCCGATGCTGCTCAGGCCGTAGACGATGCCGCCGAATGCGAAGACCGACAGCGCAACCGAGAAGATGTCGAGAGGGACCTCGATCGGGGTGGTGAAGTTCTTCACCAGCATCGCTCCGATGCCGAACGAGATGAGCGCGATGGGCAGGACGATCCAGAACATCCAGCGCCAGTCGAGGGAGTTGAGGACGACGCCGGAGATGGTCGGGCCGATCGCGGGTGCGACCGCGATGACGATGGAGATGATGCCCATCATGCTTCCCCGCTTGTGGGCGGGAACCACGCGCAGCACCGTCGTCATCAGCAGCGGAAGCATGATGGCCGTGCCACCGGCCTGCGTCACGCGGCCGATCAGCAGGAGTTCGAAGCCGGGTGCGATCGCCGCGAGCAGGGTGCCGAAGCTGAAGACGCCCATGGCCGCGACGAACACTTGACGCAACGTGAATCGCTGGAACAGGTAGCCGGTGACGGGAATCACCACGGCCATGGTCAGCAGGAAGCCGGTGGTGAGCCACTGCGCGGTGCTCGCGGTGATGGCGAGATCGGCCATCAGGCGGGGCAGCGCCACGCTCATGATCGTCTCGTTGAGGATCATCACGAAGGCGGCGACGACGAGAACGCCGATGAGCAGTTTGCCACCGGGTTCCATATCGGCCTGGGGAACAGCGGTCGGTTGATCTTCCGCCGAGTGGGTCTGCATGTCCGACGAACTTTCTCGAATAAGGGAGCGACCGTAACTAGGCAGAATTGCATCCGATGGCACATTCGACACGGCCACGGCGTAAGAGGGCCTGTCGCAGAATAGTTCATCCCGCAGGTGGGCTGCCACTCGATTAACGGCGGGAACCTCGGGTGTGATCAACCCCTCCCCCGGCTTGCGCGAGCCGATCGGGGGTGGGTTTCGTACATGCGGAGGGCGACGGCCGAAGCGGCGACGGCACTGACTGCGGCGGCCATCCATACCGCCGCGTGCAGTCCCATCAGATCGGCGACGATGCCGCCGAGGATCGCGCCGACGGCGTAGCCGCTGTCGCGCCAGACCCGGTAGATCCCGACCGCGCGACCGCGCCAGGCCGGGTGGGCGACGTCGCCGATCACGGCGAGCAGGGTGGGATAGACCATGGCGGTCCCTGCCCCGAGCAGCACTGTGCCGGCCGCCCATCCGGTGAAGCTGCCGGACGCGGCGATCAACGCGAGGGCGACGGCCTGCAAGCTCATTCCGGCGGTGATCAGGTGCTTACGCCCGATGCGGTCCGACAGGGCGCCGGTGACCAACTGTCCGGCACCCCATACGCCCGGATAGAGGGCGAAGAGCAACCCGATCTGTCCGGGTGACAGGTCGGCGGTGGCGAACAGCAGGGGGAACAGTCCCCAGGAAAGCCCGAAGTTGAGATTGTTGACCAACCCGGCCTGACTCGCCGACGACAGGGCGGGCTCGGTGAAACTGGTCTGCACGGCGATCTGCCGGTCGGTCAGGTTCTCGTGCAGGTGATCGTGGAGGCCGTCCGCCCGCCGAATGTGCTGTGCGGCTTCCAGACGTGCGTGGTCGCGGGTCTCGCGGACGAACACCCCGGACAGCAGCAGTGCGAGCGCGATGTAGGCGAGGCCGAGCAGGAAGGGGGCCGGTCGCAGCCCGTACTGATCGGCCAGGTAGCCGGCCAGGAGTGAGCTGACGGCCACGGCGCCGTATCCGGCGGCCTCGTTCAGTCCCATGGCCAGACCGCGGCGGGCAGGACCGACGAGGTCGATCTTCATCACCACGGTGGTGGACCAGGTGAGGCCCTGGTTGATGCCCAGCAGCACGTTGGCGGCCACGATCCACCACCAGTTGGGGGCGAGGATGAGCATCAGCGGGACGGGGATGGCGAAGAGCCAGCCCACCAGCAGCACGGGCTTGCGGCCGAAGCGATCCGACCAGGTGCCGGCGAAGTAGTTGGCGGCGGCCTTGGTGAGGCCGAACGCGGCGACGTAGGTGAAGATGAATGTGTATCCGGTCAGTCCGAATTCGTCGGTGGCGAGGAGCGGCAGCACGGTCTGCTGCTGGCCGACCATGCCGCCGACGAGGGCGTTGACCGCGACGAGAAGCGTGAACTGGGCCGCGTTCTCGCGCAGGCCCAGGACGGGGGACTGCGCTGTGGGCATGCTCGCGCTCCTGGATCGACTTGTTTCGAAGAACATGGACTAGCATACCTAGTATTCTATGGATTACTGGAGGATCAATGGGTGATCGGCAGAAGAAGACCGAGCTGTTCGACCAGCTGGCCCGCGTGGGAAAAGCCCTCGGCAGCGGCAAACGACTCGAACTCCTCGACCTGCTGGCCCAGGGCGAGCGCAGCGTCGAGAACCTCGCAGCAGCCGCAGAGCTGGGGCTCAGTACCGCGTCGGCCCACCTGCAGGTACTCAAGCAGGCCGGGCTGGTGACCACCCGCAAAGAAGCCACCAAGGTGCACTACAGATTGGCCGGGCTGGACGTCGCGCGGCTGTACGAACTGATGCGGACGGTGGCGACCGACCGGATCGCCGACGTCGAACGTGTCCGGGACGACTACCTTCGCTCGGGCCGTTCGTCCGCGCCGACGGCAGACGAGGAGGTCACCCGCGACGAGTTGCTCCGCCGTGCCTCCGCGGGCACCGTCATCGTCGTCGATGTCCGCCCCACCGAGGAGTACGCGGCCGCGCACATCCCCGGCGCACTGTCCATTCCACTCGACGACCTCGCCCGGCGCATCGACGAGCTACCCGCCGACCAGGAGATCGTCGCCTACTGCCGCGGCGCGTACTGCGTGCTCGCGTACGAGGCGGTCGACCTGCTCCGCGCCTCGGGACGCCGCGCCCGTCGACTCCAGGACGGCATGCTCGAATGGCGCCTCACCGAGATGCCCATCGACTCCGGCCGCGCCGCCTGACCACCCCTCCGATACGAACAGGTCTCCGATGTCCACGTCGAAAACGACGCCCACCGCCCAACTCGCCACCGAAGCCACCCGCCTGGCCGGGGACCCCGACGCCCGCCGCGCGGTGCAGCGACGAGTCCTGGCCGTCGTCGTGCTCAGTCAGGTACTCGGCGGTGCCGGGCTGGCCGCCGGGATCACCGTGGGCGCGCTGCTCGCGCAGGAGATGCTCGGCACCGACAGCCTCTCCGGGCTACCGGCCGGCCTGTTCACCCTGGGCTCGGCGCTGGCAGCGTTCCTGGTCGGCCGGCTCTCGCAGGCACGGGGCCGCCGCATCGGGCTCGGAACCGGTTTCGCCGTCGGCGGTCTCGGCGCAACCGGCGTGGTCGTGGCAGCCGTAACCGGCAGTGTGATACTGCTTTTCGTCGCCCTGTTCGTCTACGGCGCCGGAACCGCGACGAACCTGCAGGCCCGCTACGCCGGCACCGATCTGGCGTTGCCCACCGAACGCGGCACCGCCATCTCCATCGCACTGGTCTCCACCACGCTCGGCGCGGTGGCCGGACCCAACCTCGTCGAACCACTCGGTGAGCTCGCCACCGCCGTCGGCGTTCCCGCCCTGGCAGGACCGTTCATGCTTGCCGCCGCGGCCTATCTCGCCGCGGGCACAGCGCTGTTCGCGCTGCTGCGGCCCGACCCGCTCCTGCTCGCCCAGCATCTCCCGGTCCACGTGTCGCCCGCCCTCGTCCACGACGGCCCTCCCGCCGACGCGCAGGTCGCGCCCGCCCGGCCCGGCGTCGGTGTCTTCGTGGGAGCGACGGTGATGGTGCTGACGCAGATCGCCATGGTCGCGATCATGACGATGACCCCGATCCACATGCGCGCCCACGGTCACGATCTGGGCGAAGTCGGCCTGGTCATCGGTATCCACGTCGGTGCCATGTACCTGCCGTCGCTGATCACCGGCGCCCTCGTCGACAAGGTCGGCCGCATCCCGATGGCGATCGCCTCCGGCATCACCCTGCTGGCCGCCGGGGTGGCCGCCGCCGTGGCCCCCGGGGATTCCCTCGGCGGGCTCATCCTCGCCCTGGCGCTGCTGGGCCTGGGCGGGAACTTCGGCCTGATCGCGGGCACCGCACTCATCGTCGACGCCACCGTCCCCCAGAACCGCGCCCGCACTCAGGGTTCCGTCGACGTGCTCATCGCGCTCGGCGGCGCCGGCGGCGGCGCCATGTCCGGGGTGGTGGTGGCCGGCACCAGTTTCGCTACGCTCGGCCTGGCCGGTGGGGTGCTCTCGCTGCTGCTGATCCCGGTCGTGCTCTGGTACCGCCGGGCCCGCACCTCCTGACCGGTCAGGAACGCGTGGCCCACACCCGCCGTGCGCCGTAGGCGGCGGTCCCGACAGCCAGCACCACCGCGCCCGCCAGCACCGACGACACCGGCAGCGACACCGCCAGCACCACGCACCCCGCCAGCCCCACCACAGGAATCCAGCGCGGCGGACGGCCCTCGCCGCGCGTGAGCGTCCATGCGGCAGCATTCGCGACGGCGTAGTAGACCAGCACCCCGAACGACGAAAACCCGATCGCGCCACGCAGATCGACGGTCGCCGCCACCACCGCGACCACCAGCCCGACCACCAGCTCGGCGCGGTGTGGCACCTGGAACCGCGGATGGATCACCGACAGCGCGTGCGGGAGATGCCGGTCGCGGGCCATTGCCAGTGTCGTCCGCGACACCCCGAGAATCAATGCGAGCAGCGAGCCCAGCGCCGCGACCGCCGCTCCCCCGCCGACCACCGGCACCAGCCATTCGACACCCGCGGCGCGCACGGCCTCCGACAGCGGCGCGGTCGCGTCGGCCAGCCCGTCGGCACCCAGCACCGACAGCACGGCAACGGCCACCGCGACGTACACGACGAGGGTGATGCCGAGCGCCGACGGAATTGCGCGGGGAATGGTGCGAGCCGGGTCGCGTACCTCCTCACCGAGCGTCGCGATCCGGGCGTATCCCGCAAACGCGAAGAACAGCAGGCCTGCCGCCTGCAGAACGCCTCCGATCGTCGCGTCCGTTCCCGTCCCGACCCGTGCGAGGTCCGATTCCCCGGAAGTCAGCGACGCCACCACGACGGCGGCGAGCACGGCCAGCACGACCGCGACGATCACGCGGGTCAGCATCGCCGACTTGTGGATCCCGGCGTAGTTGACCGCCGTCAACGCCACCACCGCAGCCACGGCGACCGCGTGCGCTTGATCCGGCCACACGTACCACCCGACGGTCAAGGCCATCGCCGCGCACGATGCGGTCTTGCCCACCACGAACGCCCATCCGGCCAGATAACCCCAGAACTCGCCCAGCCGTTCGCGGCCGTAGACGTAGGTGCCGCCGGACGCGGGATAGCGGGCCGCCAGTCGCGCCGACGACGTCGCGTTGCAGTAGGCGACCAGCGCGGCCGCCGCCAAACCGAGCAGCAGTCCCGAGCCGGCCGCGCGGGCGGCGGGCGCCAGGGCCGCGAAGATGCCGGCCCCGATCATCGAGCCGAGGCCGATCATCACCGCATCCGGCACGCCGAGCCTGCGCTGCAGCGCACCGGGATCCTTCGATGGGTTGCTCATTCACGCACTCCTCGGTGGCGGCTCGATCCGGACAGACATCCTGCGGAGGATATTCCGATCGTGGTCCCGGTTCCTGTCCGAAGGGTGAACGATCGGCGGTGCGAGGTCCTATGGTGAGAGGCATGTCTGCCGACGAGCGCAGCACCGGCAGCACCGGCGAGTCGGCGGTCATGCGGACGCTGCCCGGGGTCGAGTTCGACCACGACGACAGCGTGCGGGTGAACGAGTCGCTGATGACGGGGTGCCCCGGGATCTTCGCGGGCGGCGACATGGTGCCCGGGGAGCGCACGGTGACCGCGGGGGTCGGGCACGGCAAGAAGGCCGCCCACCACATCGACGCGTGGCTACGTCGCACGTCCGCCGCACGGCCGGCCAAGCATCCGATCGCGACCTTCGAGCGGCTGCACCTGTGGTATTTCGACGACGCCGACCGGCGGGTCCAGCCCGAACTGCCCGCCGAGCAGCGCACCGCGGGGTTCGACGAAGTGGTCGGCGGCCTGTCGTCGCAGGCCGCGACGTTCGAGGCGGGCCGGTGCCTGTCGTGCGGGAACTGTTTCGAATGCGACGGCTGTCTCGGCGCGTGCCCGGAGGATGCGATCGTCAAACTCGGTGCCGGTCACGGCTACCGCTACGACTACGACAAGTGCACCGGTTGCGCGGAGTGCTTCGAGCAGTGCCCGGTCCATGCCATCGAGATGTTCCCGGAGCCGACATGACACGAGTGACCGTCGACGGCAACGAGGCCTGTGTCTCGGTGGCCTACCGGCTCAACGAGGTGTGCTGCATCTATCCGATCACCCCCTCGTCGACGATGGCGGAACTCGCCGACGAATGGTCCAGTGCCGGACGCCCGAATCTGTGGGGCACGGTACCGACCGTGGTGGAGATGCAGAGCGAAGGAGGGGCGGCGGGCGCGCTGCACGGCGCCTTGCAGGGCGGCGCGCTGGCGACCACGTTCACCGCGTCGCAGGGTCTGTTGCTGATGATTCCGAACATGTACAAGATCGCCGGTGAGCTGACGTCGGCGGTCATGCACGTCGCGGCCCGGTCGCTGGCCGCGCAGGGACTGTCGATCTTCGGCGACCACTCGGACGTGATGGCGGTGCGCCAGACCGGGTTTGCGCTGCTCGCGTCGGCGTCGGTGCAGGAGGCCCACGACCTCGCGCTGGTGGCGCAGGCCGCCACCCTGCGCACGCGGGTACCGTTCCTGCCGT
>NZ_JAUZMZ010000115.1:0-15929 GCF_036327435.1 Rhodococcus chondri
ACCGTACCGGACGTGAGTGATCCGACGGTGGCGCCGACTCGGGACGGCCGTTGTCTGTGGCCGGTTCTCCGGACAGCGTTCGGGGCGCAGATCGGCGGCTACCACTCGGACATGACCCGCACCTACGTGCTCGGCCACGCCGCGGAGTGGCAACGCGACCTCTACGACCTGGTGCTGCGCGCGCAGCAGGCCGGTCGCGATGCGCTCGCACCGGGTGTCGAATGCTCCGCGGTGGACGCCGCGGCGCGCACGGTGATCGCCGATGCCGGGCACGGTGCGCTGTTTCTCCACGGTCTCGGTCACGGTGTCGGCCTCGAGATCCACGAAGCGCCGGGGATCGGGGCCGCAGCGACCGGTACACTTGTCGCCGGTGCGGCGGTGACCGTCGAGCCGGGTGTGTATTTCTCGGGGCGCGGAGGCGTGCGGATCGAAGACACGCTCGTGGTGCGGAAGCAGACCCCGGAGTTGCTGACGCTCACCGACAAGACATTGACCGTCGTATAAGGGCGGTTTCCTCGACTCTAGGAGACGCGAAGTAAGTGGCTGACACCAGTGACTTCAAGAACGGGCTCGTTCTGAAAATCGACGGCCAGCTCTGGCAGATCATCGAGTTCCAGCACGTCAAGCCGGGCAAGGGCCCCGCGTTCGTGCGCACGAAGCTCAAGAACGTGACCTCGGGCAAGACCGTCGACAAGACCTGGAACGCCGGCGTCAAGGTCGAAACCGCCACGGTCGACCGCCGCGACATGACGTACCTGTACAACGACGGCACCGATTACGTGTTCATGGACGCGCAGACCTTCGATCAGATCTCCATCAGCCCCGAGCTGCTCGGTGACGCCGCGAAGTTCCTGCTCGAGAACATGGCCGTGCAGGTGGCCACGCACGAGGACCTTCCGCTGTTCGTGGAACTGCCGGTCACGATCGAGCTCGTGGTCAAGCACACCGATCCGGGTCTGCAGGGCGACCGCTCCACCGGCGGCACCAAGCCCGCGACCCTCGAAACCGGCGCCGAGATCCAGGTCCCGCTGTTCATCAACACCGGCGACAAGCTCAAGGTCGATTCCCGCGACGGCAACTACCTGGGGCGAGTGAACTCCTGAGTGTCCGGTACACAGAAGAAACTCGGAGCCCGGCACAAGGCGCGTAAACGCGCCGTCGACCTGCTGTTCGAGGCCGAGGCCCGCGACGTGCATCCCGTCGACCTCGCGGCCGACCGGGTCGAGCTCGCCGTCCGCGACGATCAGGTCGCGCCCGTGCAGCCGTACGCACAGACGATCATCGGTGGCGTCGCCGAGCATCTCGACGAGATCGATCGGGTGATCGCCGATCACCTGCACGAATGGACGCTCGACCGGCTTCCCGCGGTGGATCGCGCGATCCTGCGGATCGCGGTATGGGAGTTGTTCCACGCCACCGATGTGCCGCCGGTCGTAGCGGTCGACGAGGCCGTCGAGCTGGCCAAGCAGCTGTCGACCGACGATTCGCCGGCGTTCGTCAACGGTGTCCTCGGGCAGATCGTGGCCCTCGCCGACCAGGTCCGGGCGGCCGCCGCGGCCACCGTGGTCCGGCCGTCCGCCGACATCCGGGAGTCGGACACCGGCCGATCCTGACCGGCGAATTCGGTCTTGCTCAGTGAGCGGGCCGCGCGGACGAGCTCCTCGTCCACGCGGCCCGCTCACGTCGTATGCGCTCCACGTGCGGTCGCGCTCGGCACGCTGCCGCCGCGGCGCGGTTGTGTTGCGGTTCACCCGGCAACCGCCCGGGGAGCGGTGAGGCCGCTGATAGGCTGGGGCACTGTCAGGCATCCTTTAACGATCCGTCCAGTGAGGCGGAGAAGGAGGTCGCTGCATGGCCGTGTCCGAGGACGGGTCCACAGCTTCTCCCCAATCGGCGTCCGAGACCGGCGCACCCGCCCGCGAGCTGCTTTCCGCCGCGGATGTGCACCGCACGATCGCCCGCATCGCGCATCAGATCATCGAGAAGACCGCGCTCGACGCTCCCGCCGATCAGGCTCCCCGCGTCGTCCTGCTGGGCATCCCGACGCGCGGGATCACCCTCGCGCACCGCCTCGCCGCCCGGATCGAGGAATTCTCCGGCGTCAGCGTTCCGGTCGGTTCCCTCGACATCACCCTCTATCGCGACGACCTGCGCACCAAACCTCACCGCCCCCTCGAACGCACGTCGGTGCCCGAAGGCGGCGTCGACAACACTCTCGTGGTGCTCGTCGACGACGTGCTGTTCTCCGGGCGGTCGGTGCGCGCCGCTCTCGACGCGCTGCGCGACCTCGGCCGCCCCCGGGCCGTCCAGTTGGCGGTGCTGGTCGACCGCGGTCACCGTGAGCTGCCGCTGCGCGCCGACTACGTGGGCAAGAACGTGCCCACCGCACGTAGCGAGGACGTCCGGGTGCTGTTCACCGAACAGGACGGTCACGACGCCGTGGAAATCTCGGGAGGCAAGGCCCAGTGAAGCACCTGCTCTCCATCGCGGACCTGAATCGGGACTCCGCGACGGAACTTCTCGACGAAGCCGAGCGGTTCGAGCAGGCGTTGCTCGGACGTGAGGTGCGCAAGCTGCCCACTCTGCGCGGCCGGACCGTCATGACCGTGTTCTACGAGAACTCGACCCGCACCCGCGTCTCGTTCGAGGTCGCCGGAAAATGGATGAGCGCCGACGTGATCAACGTCAGTGCCTCGAGTTCGTCGGTGGCCAAGGGCGAATCGCTGCGCGACACCGCGCTGACCCTGCACGCCGCCGGCGCCGACGCGCTCATCGTGCGCCACCCCGCATCGGGTGCCGCGAACCGGATCGCCCACTGGACCAACGAATCCGGCTCCGGGCCGGCGGTGATCAACGCCGGGGACGGCACCCATGAGCACCCCACCCAGGCGTTGCTCGACGCCCTCACTCTGCGACAGCGGCTCGGTTCACTCGACGGGCGCCGGGTCGGGATCGTCGGCGATGTCCTGCACAGTCGCGTCGCCCGCTCCAACGCGTTGCTGCTGAGCATGCTCGGCGCCGAGGTGGTCCTCATCGCACCGCGCACGTTGCTGCCGGTCGGCGTCGAAACGTGGCCGGTCACGGTCGCCGATTCGCTCGACGCGGAACTGCCGGGACTCGACGCGGTGATGATGCTGCGGGTGCAGGCCGAACGCATGAACGGCGGATTCTTCCCGTCCGCCCGCGAGTACTCGATTCGCTACGGCCTGAACGCAAAACGCGCGGCGATGCTGCCCGATCGTGCCGTGGTCCTGCACCCGGGTCCGATGCTGCGCGGCATGGAGATCGGGTTCCCGGTCGCCGACGCCCCGCAGTCGGCGGTGCTGCAGCAGGTGAGCAACGGTGTGCACGTGCGGATGGCCGTGCTGTTCCGGTTGCTCGTGGGCACGGAAGGAACCATTTCGTGACGCACACTCCCTCGGTGGCAGACACAGAATCAGGAGATGGTCAGGTGACGCCGCAGGTGCTCATCCGCAACGTTCGGCTCTACGGCGAAGGCGATCCGGTCGACGTGCTGCTCGGCGACGAGCAGATCCTCGCGATCGGCGCCGATCTCGAGGCCGAAGGCGCCGACATTCTCGACGGGACCGGCAGGATCCTGCTGCCCGGCTTCGTCGATCTGCACACCCATCTGCGCGAACCGGGACGTGAAGACACCGAGACCATCGACACCGGCTCCGCGGCCGCCGCGCTGGGCGGATACACCGCCGTGTTCGCGATGGCCAACACCGACCCGGTCGCCGATTCGGCGGTCGTCACCGACCACGTGTGGCGCCGCGGCCAGGAGGTCGGCCTCGTCGACGTGCATCCGGTCGGGGCGGTGACCGTCGGGCTCGAGGGTCGCCAACTCGCCGAGATGGGCACCATGGCCGCCGGCGTGGGGCAGGTCAAGTTGTTCTCCGACGACGGAAAGTGCGTCTACGACCCGCTGATGATGCGTCGCGCCCTCGAATACTCGGCGTCGCTCGGGGTCCTCGTCGCGCAGCACGCCGAGGAGCCGCGGCTGACCGTCGGTGCCGTCGTCGCTCACGAGGGTCCCACGGCCGCGCGCCTGGGTCTCGCGGGCTGGCCCCGCGCCGCCGAGGAGTCGATCGTCGCCCGCGACGCGTTGCTCGCCCGCGATGCGGGCGCGCGCGTCCACATCTGCCATGCCTCCACCGCCGGCACCGTCGCGCTCGTCGAATGGGCTCGAACGCAAGGCATTTCGATCAGCGCCGAGGTCACCCCGCACCATCTGCTGCTCGACGACTCACGCCTCGAAACCTACGACGGCATCAATCGTGTCAACCCGCCGCTGCGTGAGCGGTCGGACGTCGAGGCGCTGCGCCGCGGACTGGCGGACGGTGTGATCGACTGCGTCGCCACCGATCACGCCCCGCACGCCGACCAGGACAAGTGCTGTGAGTTCTCCCAGGCCCGCCCCGGAATGCTCGGCCTCGAGACGGCACTGTCGATCGTGGTCGAGACGATGGTGCGCCCCGGTTTGCTCGACTGGCGCGGCGTCGCGAAGGTCATGAGCGAACGACCCGCGCAGATCGTCGGCCTCGACGATCAGGGCCGGCCGCTCGAGGTGGGGGAGCCGGCGAATGTGGTGCTCGTCGACCCGGACACCGAATGGACGGTGCGCGGCCCCGATCTCGCGAGTATCGCCCACAACACCCCGTACGAGGAGATGACGTTGCCGGGCAAGGTCACCGCCACCGTGCTGCGCGGCCGCATCACCGCCCGCGACGGAGCGGTGTATCCACTCACCGGTGGAAAGTAGGGATACATGGACCGGGTACTGCTGACCCTCGGTTTCGTCGCGCTGTGGGTGATTTTGGTGCTGCTCATGTGGAAGGGCTGGCGCGGGCGTGCCCGACGGCAGAGCGATGTCGTCGGTGATCTGCCGCCGGTGCCCGCCGAGCCGGGAGAGCGGCTCATCGCTCCGAGCACCGGGCTGTACGTGGGCAGCACGCTCGCCCCGAGCTGGCAGGATCGCATCGCCGTCGGCGACCTCGGGCACCGGGCGGCCGGTGAACTGAGCCGCTACCGGACCGGGGTGCTGCTCGAGCGCGACGGAGCGTCACCGATCTGGATCCCCCAGGCCTCGATCCGCGCCATCCGCACCGAGCGCGGTATCGCCGGGAAGGTCATGACCAAGGACGGGGTGCTGGTGATCCGCTGGCAGCTGCCGTCCGGTACCGAGATCGACACCGGATTCCGGGGCGACGACAAGTCCATTTACCCCCTCTGGACCCGCGAAACGAACGAAGATTCCAGAAGAGAAGACTCTTAGAACAGTGATTTTCAGGACAGTGAATTCCCAGGCAGTGACGATCACAACGACGATGATCGAACAGAACGGAGTAAACGCATGAGCGGCGGAACATTCGGCGGCGGGACCGCGGTACTGGTCCTCGAGGACGGCCGCATCTTCCGCGGCACCACCTTCGGTGCGGTCGGGCAGACACTCGGCGAGGCGGTGTTCACCACCGCCATGACGGGCTACCAGGAAACCCTGACCGACCCGAGCTACCACCGGCAGATCGTGGTGGCGACAGCCCCGCAGATCGGCAACACCGGCTGGAACGACGAGGACAACGAGTCCGTCGGCCGCGACGGCAACCCGGACGATTCTCGGATCTGGGTGGCCGGTTACGTCGTCCGCGACCCCTCGCGCACCACCTCGAGCTGGCGCGCCTCCGGGTCGCTGCAGGACGAACTCGAACGGCAGAACGTCGTCGGGCTCGCCGGCATCGACACCCGCGCTCTGGTCCGGCACCTGCGTACCCTCGGATCCATGCGGTCCGGAATCTTCTCGGGCGATGCGCTGGCCTACCGCGGTGACGACCTCGACGTCGATGCGCTCGTCGATCGGGTCAAGAGCCAGCCCTCGATGCTCGGGGCGAACCTGGCCCGCGAGGTCACCACCGACACCGGCTATGTGGTCGAGCCCAAGGGGGAAGCGCGCTTCGACGTTGCCGCAATCGATCTCGGGATCAAGAGCAACACCCCGCGGATGCTGGCCCAACGCGGTATCCGCGTGCACGTGCTGCCGTCCACCGCGACGCTGCACGACATCCTCGACCTGAAGGCGCACGGCGTGTTCCTGTCGAACGGTCCCGGCGACCCCGCCGCGGTCGACGACGTGGTGCATCTGACCAAGGAGGTCCTCGGACAAGGACTTCCGCTGTTCGGTATCTGCTTCGGCAACCAGATCCTCGGTCGCGCACTGGGCCTGTCCACCTACAAGATGAAGTTCGGCCATCGCGGCCTGAACATCCCGGTCGTCGACCACGAGACCGGACAGATCGCCATCACGTCCCAGAACCACGGCTTCGCCCTCGAAGGCGAGGCCGGCGAAGAGTTCGACACCCCGTTCGGGCGCGGCAAGGTCACCCACACCTGCGCCAACGACGGGGTCGTGGAAGGGGTCCGGCTGCTCGACGGAAAGGCGTTCTCCGTTCAGTACCACCCGGAGGCGGCTGCCGGTCCCCATGACGCCGTCAACCTGTTCGACCGTTTCACCCACATGCTCGAGGGAGAGAAGAACTGATGCCACGCCGTACCGATCTCTCCCACATCCTGGTCATCGGCTCCGGCCCGATCGTCATCGGGCAGGCCTGCGAATTCGACTATTCCGGCACCCAGGCGTGCCGGGTCCTCCGCGAGGAGGGCATGCGTGTCTCGCTGGTCAACTCGAACCCCGCGACGATCATGACCGACCCGGAATTCGCCGACGCGACCTACATCGAGCCGATCACCGCCGAGTACGTCGAGAAGGTCATCGCCACCGAAGCCGCCAACGGCACCCCCATCGACGCGGTCCTCGCGACACTCGGTGGGCAGACCGCCTTGAACACCGCGGTCGCGCTGTCCGAGCAGGGCATCCTCGACAAGTACGACGTCGAGCTGATCGGCGCCGACTTCGACGCGATCCAGCGCGGCGAAGACCGGCAGAAGTTCAAGGACATCGTCGCCAAGTGCGGCGGCGAATCCGCCCGTTCCGCGGTCTGCTACACGATGGACGAGGTCCGCGCGACCGTCGCCGAACTCGGCTACCCCGTCGTGGTGCGCCCGTCGTTCACGATGGGCGGCCTCGGCTCCGGCATGGCCTACAACGAGGCGGATCTCGAACGGATCGCCGGCGGCGGACTCGCCGCCTCGCCGACCGCGAACGTGCTGATCGAGGAATCGATCCTCGGCTGGAAGGAATACGAACTCGAGCTGATGCGCGACGGTAGCGACAACGTCGTGATCGTCTGCTCGATCGAGAACGTCGACCCGGTCGGTGTGCACACCGGCGACTCGATCACGGTGGCCCCGGCCATGACCCTGACCGACCGCGAGTACCAGCAGATGCGCGACCTGTCGATCGCGATCCTGCGCGAGGTCGGCGTCGACACCGGCGGCTGCAACATCCAGTTCGCGATGGATCCTCGCGACGGCCGCCTCGTCGTCATCGAGATGAACCCCCGCGTGTCGCGGTCGTCGGCGCTCGCGTCGAAGGCCACCGGCTACCCGATCGCGAAGATGGCCGCCAAGCTCGCGATCGGTTACACCCTCGACGAAATCGTCAATGACATCACCAAGGAAACCCCGGCCTGCTTCGAGCCGAGCCTCGACTACGTCGTGGTCAAGGCTCCGCGGTTCGCGTTCGAGAAGTTCCCGGGTGCCGACGGCACCCTCACCACGACCATGAAGTCGGTGGGGGAGGCGATGTCGATCGGCCGTAACTTCGCCGAGGCGTTCGGCAAGGTGCTGCGCTCGCTCGAGACCAAGCGGGCCGGTTTCTGGACCGGACCCGAGGTCGAGGGCTCCGTCGACGAGCTGTTGAAGCGGATGGAAACGCCCACCGACGGCCGGATCTACGAGGTGGCGAAGGCCTTCGAGCTCGGTGCGAGCGTCGAGCAGGTCTTCGACGCCACCAAGATCGATCCGTGGTTCCTCGAGGAGATCGCGCAGATCGTCGCGCTGGGTGAGTCGATCCGCACAGCCGAGACGTTCGGTGCCGGCGAACTGCGCTACAGCAAGCACCAGGGGTTCTCCGACCGGCAGATCGCGGCACTGCGCCCGGCACAGTTCGCGGACGAGGACGCGGTCCGCGCGCTGCGCATCGAGCTGGGTGTGCATCCGGTGTACAAGACGGTCGACACGTGCGCGGCGGAGTTCGAGGCGAAGACCCCGTACCACTACTCGACCTACGAGCTGGATCCGAACGCGGAGACCGAGATCGCGCCGCAGCCCGACAAGCCGAAGGTACTGATCCTCGGCTCCGGCCCGAACCGCATCGGTCAGGGCATCGAGTTCGACTACTCGTGCGTGCACGCCGCACTGACCTTGTCGGAAGCCGGGTACGAGACCGTCATGGTCAACTGCAACCCCGAGACGGTCTCGACCGACTACGACACCGCCGACCGGCTGTACTTCGAGCCGCTCACCTTCGAGGACGTCCTCGAGGTGTACCGCGCGGAATGCGAGTCCGGCACGGTCGCGGGTGTCATCGTGCAACTCGGCGGCCAGACCCCGCTCGGTCTGGCCCGGCGCCTGAAGGAGGCGGGGGTACCGATCGTCGGCACCAGCCCCGAGGCCATCGCCCTCGCCGAGGACCGCGGCGAGTTCGGCCGGGTGCTCGAGGAGGCGGACCTGCCCGCCGCCAAGTACGGCACCGCCACCACCTTCGCCGGGGCTCGCGACATCGCCGCCGGGATCGGCTACCCGGTGCTGGTGCGCCCGTCGTACGTGCTCGGTGGACGCGGCATGGAGATCGTCTACGACGAGAAGTCGCTCGAGGACTACATCTCCCGTGCGACCGAGATCTCCGACGACCGGCCGGTGCTCGTCGACCGGTTCCTCGACGACGCCGTCGAGATCGACGTCGACGCCCTGTGCGACGGCAGCGACGTGTACATCGGCGGCATCATGGAACACATCGAGGAGGCCGGCATCCACTCCGGCGACTCGGCGTGTGTGCTGCCCCCGATCACGCTCGGCCGCTCCGACATCGAGAACGTGCGCCGCTCGACGGCTGCGCTGGCCGCCGGCATCGGCGTCAAGGGCCTGCTCAACGTCCAGTACGCACTCAAGGACGATGTCCTGTACGTGCTCGAGGCGAACCCCCGCGCGAGCCGCACGGTGCCGTTCGTGTCCAAGGCCACCGCGGTGCAGCTCGCGAAGGCGTGCGCTCGGGTGATGCTCGGCGAGTCCATCGCCGACCTGCGGGCCTCGGGAATCCTGCCCGCCGAAGGCGACGGCAGCCATGTGCCGCTCGACGCGCCGGTCGCGGTGAAGGAAGCGGTGCTGCCGTTCAACCGGTTCCGTCGTGCCGACGGGACGGGCATCGACACACTGCTCAGCCCGGAGATGAAGTCCACGGGCGAGGTGATGGGCATCGACGACGATTTCGGTACCGCGTTCGCGAAGAGCCAGACCGCCGCGTACGGCTCGCTGCCGACCACGGGCACCGTGTTCGTCTCGCTCGCCAACAAGGACAAGCGGTCGATGATCTTCCCGGTCAAGCATCTCGCGGATCTCGGATTCCACATCATGGCGACCGTCGGAACCGCAGAAGTGCTGCGCCGCAACGGTATTCCGTGCGAACACGTGTACAAGGTGTCGGACGAGGAACGCCCCGAGGGGTCTCTCGATGTGGTCGACCGGATCCGCGCCGGCGACATCGACATGGTGATCAACACCCCGTGGGGCAACTCGGGTCCCCGCGTGGACGGCTACGAGATCCGCAGTGCCGCGGTCGCCGCGAACATTCCGTGTGTGACCACCGTGCAGGGCGCCTCGGCCGCCGTGCAGGGCATCGAAGCCGCGATCCGCGGCGACATCGGCGTCAGCTCGATCCAGCGGATGCATGCGCGGCTGCGCGAAGGCGCGTCCGCCGAGCTGTCGTGAAACCCTTCGGGCAGCGGCTCGCAGGTGCGCTCGCGCATCGTGGGCCGCTGTGCGTGGGCATCGACCCGCACCCCCGGCTGCTCGCCGACTGGGGCCTGACCGTCGACGTCGACGGGCTCGAAACGTTCTGCGAACTGTGCGTCGAGGCGTTCGACGGGGTCGTGGCGATCGTCAAGCCGCAGGTGGCGTTCTTCGAGGTGTTCGGGTCGGCCGGTATCGCCGTGCTCGAACGCACCGTGGAGGTGCTCTGCAGCTCCGGCACGCTGGTGCTCGCGGACGCCAAACGCGGCGACATCGGGTCGACCATGGACGCCTACGCCCGCACGTGGCTGAGTTCGGACTCGCCGTTGTGCTCGGACGCGGTGACCGTCTCGCCGTATCTCGGCTTCGGTGCCCTCGCCCCGGCGCTGGATCTGGCCGCCGAGACCCGGCGCGGGGTGTTCGTGCTGGCCGCGACGTCCAACCCGGAGGGCGCCCAGGTGCAGCAGGCACGCGTCGCCGACGGCCGCTCCGTCGCGCAGGTGATGGTCGACGAGGCCGCCGTCCGCAACGCGGGCGCCGACGTGCTCGGCTCGGTCGGGGTGGTGGTCGGTGCAACCCTGACCGAAGCACCCGATCTCAGCGCCCTCCACGGGCCGATCCTCATGCCGGGAGTGGGCGCGCAGGGCGGCACCCCAGACGACGTCCGACGACTCGCCGGTGACCAACTCAGGGCCGTCGTGCCCAACGTGTCGCGCGAGGTGTTGCGCGCCGGCCCGTCTGTATCGGCGTTGCGCGACGCCGTCGCCCGCACCGTCGACGGATTCGCGTTCCTGCAGGCCTGACCACCCGGCTACCGCGACCAAGGTGCCCGGGCCGCTGCGACGCGGTCCGGGCACTGTTGTGTGCCGCCTCCGAGGTTCGACACAGGGGATCGGCGTAGCGAATCGACATGCAGCGTGCACGGGCGCCGAACCGCCGATGAGCTGCACGACACGCGGAACGCCGAGATTTTTTTCGGTCACCTGCCGAGCCGACATGCAGGCGCCGACGGGATCCGCTGCCGCGGCTGCGTCCGGACACCTCACATGTGCGTCGAATTCCCTCTGAACTGGGCGTTTGTTGCATTTGCCGAGGTCGGGGGAGTCGGGGTGAGGCAAATTCTCGATCTTGTGATGCTCCGGAATCGGTGCGCACTACCGCACGGATTTTCGAGCGGAACTCCGGGGGTCGGGTTCGCAATCGTCGCCGAGCGTGAGTACGGTCGCTATCGCCGCTGGTTACAGCGGTCGAAGACTGTTTTCCAACGATGAGACGGAGGAACCGTGGCCCTTCCCCAGCTGACCGATGAGCAGCGCGCCGCTGCTCTGGAGAAGGCGGCTGCTGCCCGTCGTGCCCGGGCAGAGCTCAAGGAGCGCCTCAAGCGCGGCGGCACCGACCTCAAGCAGGTGCTCAAGGATGCCGAGAACGATGAAATCCTCGGCAAGATGAAGGTATCCGCACTGCTCGAGGCCCTGCCGAAGGTCGGCAAGGTCAAGGCGCAGGAGATCATGACCGAATTGGAGATCGCTCCGACCCGCCGCCTGCGCGGCCTCGGCGATCGCCAGCGCAAGGCCCTGCTCGCCAGGTTCGATTTCGACGCCTGAGCTCGCCGTGGTAGCTGACGCACAATCTGTGACGGACAGCGCTTCCACGACGCGGAGGGGCCGGCTGGTGGTACTGGCCGGCCCCTCCGCGGTCGGGAAGTCGACTGTTGTTCGCGTGTTACGCAACCGGGTACCGGACCTGCTGTTCAGCGTGTCCGCCACCACCCGGGATCCGCGCCCCGGGGAAGTCGACGGCGTGGATTATCACTTCGTCTCCCGCGCCGAATTCGACCGCATGATCGACGACGGGGAACTGCTCGAGTGGGCCGACATCCACGCCGGGCTGCAGCGATCGGGTACTCCCGCCGCTCCGGTGCGTGAGGCCCTCGCCGCGGGTCGTCCGGTGCTGGTCGAGGTGGATCTCGCGGGGGCCCGCGCCGTCCGCGCCGCGATGCCCGAGGCGGTCCTGACCTTCCTCGCGCCGCCGAGCTGGGACGTGCTGGTCGAGCGATTGACCGGCCGCGGTACCGAAACGCAGGACGTCGTGACCCGCCGGCTCGAGACCGCACGCACCGAACTCGCCGCCAAGGACGAGTTCGACACGGTGGTCGTCAACGACGATGTCGACCGGGCCGTCGACGAATTGGTATCCTTGTTGGTTGGACCCGAAGCCACCTAGCCGTCGGGCGTGCCCAGCACGCCTTCGCCCTCCGGTTTCGGTGCAGGTCCGACCGAAATTTTCATTCCCGCGAATACTCAGGAGAACACCGAGTGAGCAGCATCCAGGCAGCCGCGACCGACATTGCGGGTAACAGCCTCCCGGTTTACGACACCCCGCTGGGTATCACCAACCCCCCCATCGACGAGCTGCTCGAACGCGCTTCCTCGAAGTACGCCCTGGTGATCTACGCGGCCAAGCGTGCCCGCCAGATCAACGACTACTACAACCAGCTCGGCGACGGCATCCTCGAGTACGTCGGCCCGCTGGTCGAGCCGGGCCTGCAGGAGAAGCCGCTGTCCATCGCCATGCGCGAGATCCACTCGGATCTGCTCGAGCACACCGAAGGCGAGTGAGTCCCCACGCCGTGGACGGCACCGCGGAACCGGGTCAGCGCCGCCGTGTCGTCGTCGGAGTGGGCGGCGGCATCGCCGCCTACAAGGCGTGCGCGCTGATCCGTTCGTTCACCGAAGCCGGCCACCACGTGCGGGTCGTGCCCACCGCGTCGGCGCTCGAGTTCGTCGGTCGCGCCACGTTCGAGGCGCTGTCCGGCAATCCCGTGCACACCGGTGTCTTCGCCGATGTGCCCCAGGTGCCGCACGTACGGCTCGGGCAGGAGGCCGACCTCGTGGTCATCGCCCCCGCCACCGCCGACCTGATGGCTCGCGCCGTCGCCGGCCGCGCCGACGACCTGCTCACCGCGACCCTGCTCACCGCACGGTGCCCGGTGATGTTCGTTCCCGCGATGCACACCGAGATGTGGGAGCACCCCGCCACGGTCGACAACGTCGCGACGTTGCGCCGTCGCGGTGCCGTGGTGATCGAACCGGCCTCGGGACGGTTGACCGGCAAGGACACCGGCGCCGGTCGTCTGCCCGAGCCCGACGAGATCTATGCGCTCGCCGCGCTGCTGCTCGAACGCGCCGATGCGCTGCCACGCGACCTCGCGGGGCATCGCCTGGTCATTTCTGCAGGTGGCACCCGTGAACCGCTCGATCCCGTCCGCTTCCTCGGCAACCGCAGCTCCGGCAAACAGGGGTACGCCCTCGCGCGGCTCGCCGCGCAGCGGGGCGCCGACGTCACGCTGGTCGCCGGTGCCGTCGCCGGTCTCGACGACCCGTCCGCCGTCGACGTGGTGCGGGTCCAGACCGCCGCGCAGATGCAGGACGCCGTCATGAAACATGCCGGTGGCGCGGATGCGGTCATCATGGCGGCTGCCGTCGCGGACTTCCGGCCGACCACCTTTGCCACCAGCAAGATCAAGAAGGGGGAGGGGGAGCCGGACACCGTCCCCCTGACCAAGAACGACGACATCCTGGCCGGACTGGTGCGCTCCCGCACCGACGGGACACTGTCGTCCGGCACGGTCATCGTCGGATTCGCCGCCGAAACCGGAGACGAGCAGGGCGACGTCCTCTCGTACGCCCGCGCGAAGCTGGCCCGCAAGGGCTGCGACCTGCTCGTCGTCAACGCCGTCGGCGACGGCAAGGCGTTCGAGGTGGACCATAACGACGGTTGGTTGCTGGCGGCCGACGGCTCCGAAACCGCGCTCGCGCACGGGTCCAAGTCGCTGATGGCCAGCCGGGTGCTCGATGCGCTGCGCCCGCTGCTGCCGTCGGTGGACCGGTGACAGATTCGATGATTTCAATGCTCGCGCCGACGCCCCGGGAGCAGTAGCCTCCGGGGCAGAAGCGTCGGCGTTGTGACCGGGGGACAGGTGCCGGTCGGGAGTGCTCGCGCTCCGCAGATTCGTGTAGAGAGATTCGTGTAGAGCTAGACACATACAGGCGAGAGGGAGTTCTGTGAGCAAGACCGGCGGTCGGCTTTTCACCAGTGAGTCCGTGACGGAGGGGCATCCGGACAAGATCTGTGACGCGATCAGCGACTCCATTCTCGATGCGTTGCTCGCCGAGGATCCGCGATCTCGCGTCGCGGTGGAAACGCTCGTCACCACCGGACAGGTGCACGTGGTCGGCGAAGTCACCACCTCCGGATACGCGGACATTCCGAAGATCGTGCGCGACCGCGTGCTCGAGATCGGCTACGACTCGTCGTCGAAGGGATTCGACGGCAACTCCTGCGGCGTCAACGTCGCGATCGGGGCGCAGTCGCCGGAGATCGCCGGCGGGGTCGACGTCTCCCACGAGCACCGCAGCGGTGCGCTCACCGACGACGAGGTCGCCGGGCAGGGCGCCGGCGACCAGGGCCTGATGTTCGGCTACGCGTGCTCGGACACCCCCGAGCTCATGCCCCTGCCGATTTCGCTGGCGCATCGCCTGTCGCGGCGGCTGACCGAGGTCCGCAAGACCGGTGTGCTGCCGTACCTGCGCCCGGACGGCAAGACCCAGGTCACCATCGAATACGACGGTGACACCCCGGTCCGGCTCGACACCATCGTGATCTCCACCCAGCACGCCGCGGATATCGACCTCAACAACCTGCTCACCCCCGATCTGCGCGCCCACGTCGTCGACGCCGTGCTCGCCGACGAGAACCTCGCGTCGCTCGACACCGCCGACGTGCGACTGCTCGTCAACCCCTCCGGGTCGTTCGTGCTCGGTGGACCGATGGGCGACGCCGGCCTGACCGGCCGCAAGATCATCGTCGACACCTACGGCGGTATGGCCCGTCACGGCGGTGGCGCATTCTCCGGCAAGGACCCGTCCAAGGTGGACCGCTCGGCCGCGTACGCCATGCGCTGGGTGGCCAAGACCGCCGTCGCGGCGGGTCTGGCCGACCGTATCGAGGTGCAGGTCGCGTACGCGATCGGCAAGGCCGCACCTGTGGGCTTGTTCGTCGAAACCTTCGGCACCGAGAAGACCGACCCGGCACGGATCCAGCAGGCCATCAACGAGGTGTTCGATCTGCGCCCCGGCGCGATCATCCGCGACCTCGACCTGCTGCGGCCGATCTACGCGCAGACCGCCGCATACGGCCACTTCGGCCGCACCGACATCGACCTGCCGTGGGAGAACACCGACCGCGCGGAGAAGCTGCGCGCCGCAGCCGGCCTGTAGCCGGAGCGAGCGGGCCCGGGTGGCTGCCGACCAACACGCCGCCGAGGTCGACCCGGTCGCACGGATCCTGCCGCTGCTTCCGCTACCGCACCTCGACCGGGAATTCGACTATCTGATGCCGCAGGAGCTCGACGCGGACGCCCGACCTGGCGTCCGCGTTCGCGAGCGGGTCGCCGGCCGCCTCGTCGCCGGGTTCCTCCTCTCGCGGATCGCGCGCAGTGATCAGCCCGGCAACCTCGGCCGACTCGCCCGTGTCGTGTCGCCCGAGCGCGTCCTCACCGACGAAATCCTCGCCCTCGCCGACGAAGTCGCCACCCGCTACGCCGGCACCCGCGCCGACGTGTTGCGCCTGGCGGTGCCGCCGCGGCACGCCCGCGTCGAAGCCGAAGAGCCCCGGGGCACCGAACCACCGCCGCCCCCGGAGGTGGATCGCACCGCGTGGGACCGATACCGGCACGGGGAGAACTTTCTCGACGCGCTCGTCGCCGGACGTGCCCCCCGCGCCGCGTGGCAGGTCCTGCCCGGGGACGACTGGCCGCGCCGCCTCGCCGAACTCGCGGCCCTCGTCGCTGCCGGAGGCCGCGCGGCGGTGCTCGTCGTCCCCGACCAACGCGACCTCGATCGGGTCCACACCGCGTGCGTCGAACTCGCCGGGGCCGACCCTGTCGTCGGCCTCGCCGCCGGGCTCGGGCCGGCAGAGCGGTACCGCCGTTGGCTGGCCGCACTGCGGGGCAGTGCCCGCAT
>NZ_JAUZMZ010000116.1:0-15868 GCF_036327435.1 Rhodococcus chondri
ATCGGCTCGACGTGAACGTCGGCCGCCGAGGCGAGGGGCGGCAGCTGCAGCTGCGCCGACAAGCGCCCCGCGGCCGCAACCAGATCCTCGCGGTCGCGGGTCGATCGCTCGCGCACCGCCGAGCACCGCTGCAGCACCTCGGCGACGGCGGTCCCGAGATGCTCCCGGTGGGTGAGGGTGCGGCGGCACTGCTCTTCGGTGCGTGCGCGTTCGGCGTCCGAGTTCCGTAGTTCCCGCGCAAGATCCTCGACATCGACGTCGACCGCTTCGCCCTGGGCCGCCACCACGGTGGCCTTGTCGTGCCACTCGTGCCAGCGCGATTCCGCGTCGGTCTCGGACTGCACCCGGAACTGTGCGGCCTGCGCGAACCGCTCGGTGGCGCGTGTCCAGCGGGTCAGTTCGGCGAGTACATCCTCGATGTCGCGAGCCAGCGCCGTGCAGGCTGCATCGGCGTCGGTGCAGGTCGCGACGAGGCCGTCGAGTTCCGCGACCTCGTAGGGCAGCGAGAAATGGCCGCACGCGGCGCGGTGGGCGTCGAGGTCGGCGGCCCACCGTGCCCGGAGTGCGGCCGCCCGGGATCGGGCGTCCGTGGCTCTCGCGGCGGAGTGCCGCGACACGTCGTCGAGGTGGCGGAGACGACGCCACGCCGTGTGCAGTGCGCGCGCGGAGGGTGCGGCCGCCACATGCGCGTCGAGGTCCGCGTAGCGCTGCGCGAACGTGATCTGCGTGCCGGCGGCCTGCTCGGCCTTCCGTTCGAGCAGCGCGAGTTCGGCGGCGATCTCGTCGAGACGAATGCGGCGGGCCGCATCGGCTCGCTCGCGCGCTGCCGCGCCGATGTAGCGGGCGGAGTCCTCGGTGTGACGTCCGCGCAGCACGCCGTTGTGCCAGCGGCCGTCGCGAGAGACCGACGCCACGGCGCCCGCGTCCTCGAAGCCGATGGTCGCCAGCACGGCGGTGATCGCGGTGGGCGGGACGGTGGTCTCGGGATCGGGACGCAGCACCGTCGAGAGCGGTTGCCGGGGAGGTTCGCCCCGCGGCGAGACGAGGACCTGTCCGGACTGCGCACGCAGCCGCCCCTCACCGTCGACCGTCGCGGTGAGAAGACCGGAGGCCAACAGCGCCGCCTCGATCCCCGCGCGGTCGTCGTCGCCGAGGGAGTCGACGAAATCGACCGCCTGCCAGAGCGGTACGCCGACGCCGGGGCCGCGCCACGGTGCGACGACAGGCGCCGGGCCTTCTCCCTCGAGTCGACGTTGCTCGTCCTCGAGCGCGGCACGCGCGGAGTCGTGGCCGGACGGTGGCGGTGCGATCGGTTCGACGCGTGTCGCGCGGGCGGATTCGCGAGGAAGCGAGTCGAATTCGGCCAGGACCGAATCGATGTCGACGGAGGCGGGGTCGGCGATGGCGAGACCGTCGAGCACGGTGTCCAGACGCTGCATGAAGGCGGGCCCGTCGCGGGTCACAGCCGGGAGCAGGGTCGCCGTTCGGTCCGAGGTGATCCACTCCCGCCAGCGATGCTTCAGCGCGACTGCGGCCTCGTCGACCGCGGCCGCCGCCCGGTCGCGTTCGGCCGCGGCACGTTCGGCGTCGCTCGCGGCACCCTCGGCGCCGGCCTCCGCGTCACGCACGGCACGCTCGGCGATCTCGAGGCGTCGCGCTTCCGCGAGTCGCCGACCGGCCTGGTCTCGTCGACGCCGGGCCGACACTGCGGCGTGCTCGGCTGCGACTCGCGCGTCCTCGCCCTCGTCCGGTTGTAGGCGGACGCGAGCGATCACCGGCCGCTGCGTGGGCTCCGGTGTCCTGTCCCGATCGGCGCGCAGCGGCTCGGTGCGCACCTGGGGGCGGTCGATCTGCAGTCGCAGTTCGGCGGGCAGCGCCCCGTGTGGCACGGACGCGGCGGTCAGGGCCAGTTTCGCCGCGACCAGGTGATCGGCAGCGCGTGTCACGGCGCCCACGAGGTCGGCGAGGTGTTCCTCGGCGCGGTCGGCCTCGGCGTGTTCGTGCTGCCGGGCCAGGGATGCACCGGCCAGTGCCTGATCTGCGACGCGACCCAGCGCGTCCGCGGTGAGAAGGCGCTGGGCCAGATCATCGGCGCTGCGGAACAGAGTGTGGGATTCGAGTCCGCGAATGGCTCGCTCGAGTTCGGCGAGTTGATCGCGCCGCTCTCGAAGCCGGGTGTCGGCCGCGGCGACCTGGGTATCCAGCTCGGCTGCTTCGGCTTCCGCGTCGTCGAGCTCGAGTGCGGTAGCGGCGACCCGGTCGGCGGCGCGGACGGCGGCGTCGGCGGTGGCCCGCAGGGTATCCGATGCGTACCGCCGGTAGACGGTGTGGAACTGGCGCACACGGGTGAGCGAGGATTCGAGTTCGGCCTGCGCGATGCGGGATTCGCCGAGCAGATCGAGCTGACCGCCCGCCGCGGCGAGCAGGTTCTCGCTGAGGGGCGGCAGGGCGTCGGACAGGATCTGTGGTAACCGGCCCTCGTCGATGCGGTTGCCCACGTCCGGCGACCGGAGCGTGTGGAGCAGCTGCAGTAAGCCGGCGTACCGGTCGCGCCCTGCTTCGCCGCGCAGACCGAACACCTTCTCGCGCACGGTATCGCGATGTTCTTCGGGACTGCGGGTGAGATTGCCTGCGCCGATGAGGGCCGCCAGCCCGTCCCGCGAAAGCGGCGTCCGCTGCTCGTCGGCGAGCCGGAGGTCCTCGCCGACACGAAGATTCGTCGTGAAGAAATGCACCTCACTGCGATGTGCGGTCGCGCTGTACCGGATGTGGGCGCCGATAGTGAGGTGGCCGCCGGGCCGGGACAACTCGAGCCACAGATATCCGACCCGATTGGTCTGCCCACCGGCTGCCGTGCGCATCAGCTCGTCAAGGTTGACCTTGCCGGCGCCGGTCGCGTCCATCCGTTTGCGGTCGGCGTCGAGCAGGAACGGCAGCAGCATCTCGAGTGCGCGGGACTTGCCGGAACCGTTCGTGCCGCGCAGGATCATTCGTCCACCGGTAAGCGTGAACTCGGTGTCGAGATAGTGCCAGACGTTGACGATGCCGGCGCGCGCGAGCCGCCAGCGCTGCGGATTGCGGGACAGATGCGTGTCGCCGGTCAGCGGTATGTCGGAGAGCAGCGGCATGTCGGAGGGCAGGGTCATTCGGCCGTTCTTTCCGGGGCGGTGAAGCGGTATCGGGCAGCGGGGGCTGCCAGGAGCAGGCCGTCGTCGACGGAGTGAGCGAGAGCCAGCCGGTGCAGCAGCGACACGACATCGCGTCGCAGCGCCGAAAGGTCGCGGACGTACTCGCCGCGCCAGCTGCGGGCGTGTACGGAGACCAGTTCCCGCAATGCCTCGTCGAGAGCGGCGCCTTCGACGTGCAGGGCCGTTCCGGGTGCGGGGTCGGCATCCTCGACGAGTTTCGAGACGAGGAGCAGCGCCGCCTGTTTCACGGTCCCGACGCCGGGGAACGGTTCGTCGGTGAGGTCGCCGTCCGGGTCGTACGCCAAGGCACCCTCGGTACGGACCTCGAGGACGAGCCCGAAGTCCTCGTCGAGCCGGCGGGCCACGTCGGACCTCTCCCGGATCAGCACCTCGGCGGTCGCCGGATCGAGATCGGTGCGCGCGGTGAAGGGGTTCTCGACGAGCGTGCGGTAGAGCAGCTGCCGTGGCGAATACTGCCGGGGGGACGCCTGCAGCTCCGCGGGGCCGGTCGTGTCGTGCAGCGCCCGGGCCGACAGCTGGGTCAGCACAGGGCGTGTCACGGTGAACAGCGCTTCGGCGTCGCCGTCCGCCCAGTCGCCGACGGAACCGTCGGTCTCGGTGAGCACGCCCCACTCCAGCAGGATCTGCAGCGCCGCGACGAGATGGCGCCTTTCGGTGACGGTGTCCGCGACCGCGATGCCCTGCTCGGCCGCATCCACGCGAACCTGCTCGACGAGCGCCGACACCAGGACCTGGTCGCCCACACCCGGTGCCAGCAGCGCCGCGCACAGCAGCGCCAGGTAGGTGTAGGTGATGGCGCCGAACTCGTCGCCACTGCTTCGCCGTAGCGGGCGGGCCGGTGCGGTGGGTGCGAGCGGAGACTTGAGCAGCCGCGCAAAGGAATCCTCGACCACGAGCGTGTACCCGAGACGATCGGAGAACAACGAGCGCAGTGCCGTCGCATGGCGTCGCACCAGTTCGAAGGTCGCGGGGTCGTGCGCGGCGGTGAGGATCGGTTGCTGCAGCAGAGCGCGGGCCGCATCGCGACGCCCCGCCGCATCCTGCGCCGCAGTACCGACGGCGGTACCCGATCCGGACACCGTCATCGTGCTCCCACCCGGTCGCCGCCGGTATCGAAGACCGCTTCGGAGGCCGCAAGGTCAGAGCGTGCACCGTCAAGGCGCCGTCGGGGCAGTGCACCACCGTGTCGGGGCCCGGTTCGGCCGACAGGGCCAGTCCCAGATCGTGATCGTCGACCCGGACCGGCCCGTCGAGACTCTGGTAGCGGGCGAGCAGTGAGGCGACACCGGCGAGGAGAACGTCGCGGGCCCCGGTGGTGAGCTGTGCGCCGTCGAGGTCTCCGGCCGCGCAGAGTTCGGCGACTGCGGCGCGGCGCATGCGCGACTCCTGCTCTGCCAGTTCGTCGATGCGAGACCGGTCCGCCGCCGGATCGGGGATCCGGGCGTTGCGGCCCCGCGGCGACCGATCGCCGCGCTCGCGCAGCGACACCGGGACGGCCACGGGGTCGGCGTCCCACCAGGAGGTGCCAGGCCCGACGCGCGGATCGGGCTCCTCCGGACCGAGTAGCAGGTGACGGCTGGGATACGCCCCGAACGCGGCCGCGAACAACCGGTGCGCCTGCTCGTCGGACGATTCGGCGAACCATCCGGCGAGCCGCAGCAGATCGGCCCGGTGGGAGAACCCGGGGGCCGCCGACGTGAGCCGACGGGTGTGGGTGAGCAATCGTCCCAGCGCGGTTGCCGCGGCATCGCGCAGTTGCCGCGGTGCGGCGTCCTCGTCGTACCAGGCCGCGAGGCGTTCCCATTCCTCGCGGGTACGGCCGGGGGAGCGGATGGTCTCGGCACCGTCGGGCAGTCCGGGATCGGGCAGCGCCGCGAGAACTCGCTCCAGGGGCGGCAGCAGTGCCTGCAATCGATGTGAGACGAGCGGTGCGTAGCGTCCGACGTCGGCGGTGACGACGTCGACGTATTCGAGGAGCAGCAGCTTGAACTCGGTGTAGTCGGTACCCGACAGATTCGGCCGGTTCAGGACGTCGGACAGGTAGGCGTAGAAATCCGCGATGCTGTCCGCGAACGCACGATGGTGGGCGAAGACTCCGGTGACGTGACCGGCGAATGAATCCGGGTCGGTGACCGGACCGGGGTCCAGAGCGGCGTGGATGCGGTCGAGTGCGTCGGTGATCCGGCCGAGCGATTCGCGTGCCACTTCCCGGACACCGTCGCGTGACGACAGCAGTTCCGTTGCCTCACGCTGTACGCGGCCCCCGAGCACGGTGGCCCGGTAGCGTTCGCGGGCGCGCACATAGTCGGTGACCGAGCCCACGTGCGCGTCGCGACCGGAAGAGGTCAGGTTGCCCCAGCGCACGAGCTGACGGCAGCGCTGTTCGGCGACGTCCGGATCGAGCGTGCCGCCGCGCGCGGTCACCCGGGCGGCGACGTCGGCTGCGGACAGATCGCCGAGGAGGGCCTCGGCGAAGCAGGTCATGACCGAGAGGTAATCGTCCGATTCGTCTGCGACCAAGTATCGGAACAGGTCGCGGCCGCCCCCATCACCCATCCGAATCCTCTCCTACAGTGCCACCACGATACGGACAGATTAGACGTGCTCGGGCCTACGCTGGCGCCATGGCCGGACGGGATGCGTTCGAAGTGGATCCGATCGGGCTACTTGCAGGTGCTGCGGGAGTCGGTGGTGTGGAAGCTCGCCGGACCGAACCTCGAGGCCGCACGGCACACCGGCCATGCCGACATCGGGCGGTCGATTTCGAGGCGCAGACCACAGCGGCTTATAGTTGCCCCATGCAACACAAGCTGCGGGCCGGTGCACCGGCCGGAGCGGGAGCGGCCGAGGTCTACGACGAGTTCGTCCACCTCGTGCGATTCCTGACAGCGGGGGAACGCGCGCACGACGATGCGCTCAGCCTCGCGCAGCATTCGTTGCTCGGATACATCGCCCGAAATCCGGGTTGCCGGGCCACCGACATCTCGGATGTGTTCGGCGTCAACCGGTCGACCGTGTCGCGCCAACTGCGCAGTTGCATCGACGCGGGCTGGGTCGAGGCGAATTCCGGTCCCGCCCGCCTCGGCCATCCGTTGCACCTGACGGAGGCGGGCACCACGGTGCTCACCGAGACGGTGGCGCGCCGTCACGGCGAGGTCCGCGCAGGACTCGCCGGATGGGGCGAGGATGACATCGAGCGATTCACCCGGTTACTGCGCCGGTTCCGCTGCGGCGTGGACCCGGCATCTGCCCGGACTCCCGACCAGAACAATGGAGATCTCAGTGCGTGAGTATGCGACCCCTGCCCAGTTCACCGTGGGCGACGACGAATCCGTGGTCCACACGGTCTTCACACATGCGGAGAAGACACCGCACCGCGTGATGTACTCCCGCCCCGTCGGCGCGGACTGGGTGGCGGTGACCGCACAACAGTTCGCCGAGCAGGTCGAGGGCGTTGCCAAGGGCCTCATCGCGAGCGGTGTCCAGCCGGGCGACCGGGTAGCGCTCCTGTCCTCGACCCGCTACGAATGGTCGCTGTTCGATTACGCGATCTGGGCTGCGGGTGCCGCGTCGGTGCCGATCTACGATTCGTCCTCCTCCGAGCAGATCCGCTGGATCCTCGAAGACTCCGGCGCGGTTCTCGCCATTGTCGAGTCGGCGCAGCACGAAGCGCTTTTCGTGGATATGCCCGACACCCTGCGACGCATCGTGCAGATCGACGGCGGCGCGGTGAACACGCTGGTCGTCGAGGGCGCCGACGTCGACGACACCGAACTGAAGGCGCGACTGGGCGGCATCCGCACCGACGATCTCGCCTCGCTGGTCTACACCTCCGGCACCACCGGGCGCCCGAAGGGCTGCATCCTCACCCACCGCAACTTCCTCAACGAGGCCCGCGCGATCATCACCTCGCCCGTGGGTGCGGTGGCCCGGCCCGGAAACCGCGGTCTGACGTTTCTGCCGCTGGCCCACGTGCTCGCGCGCGCGGTGTCGCTCGCGTTGTTCGAAGCCGGTGCAGCGCAGGCGCACTGGTCCGATTTCGGTACCGTCTCCGCGCAATTCGCCCGTTACTCCCCGAATATCATCCTCGGCGTACCCCGGGTCTTCGAGAAGGTGCGCGACGCCGCGGCGGGCAAGGCGGCTGCGGGGGGCAAGCTCAACGCCGCCATCTTCGCGTTCGCCGAAGAAACCGCCATCGCCTACAGCGAAGCCCTCGACCACGGTGGCCCGTCGCTGGCGCTCAAGGCCAAGCGCACGATGGCCGACAAGCTGGTGTACTCGAAACTGCGCGCCGCGATGGGCAACGAGTGCTGGTACGCGATCTCCGGTGGTGGCGCTCTCAGCCCGAAGCTGGGCCACTTCTTCCGCGGTGTCGGCGTGCCGATCTACGAGGGCTACGGCCTCACCGAAACCACCGCCGCACACAGCGTCAACGTCCCCGGTGCCCAGAAGATCGGCACGGTCGGTCAGCCCATGGGCGGCAACAGCGCGCGTATCGCCGAAGACGGCGAAATCGAACTGCGCGGCGGAGTCGTCTTCCAGGGGTACTGGCGCAACGACGAGGCCACCGCGAAGACCTTCAACGACGGCTGGTTACGCACCGGCGACCTCGGTTCCCTCGACGACGACGGCTACCTGTCCATCACCGGCCGCAAGAAGGACCTCATCATCACCGCGGGCGGCAAGAACGTGTCGCCGGGCCCGCTCGAAGACCGGATGCGCTCGCACACGCTCGTGTCGCAGGCAGTGGTCATCGGTGACGGACGTGCCTTCATCACGGCATTGATCACCGTCGATCCCGAGATCTTCGAGAACTGGAAGGCAGAGAACGGCAAGCCGGCCGACGCCACCATCTCCGACCTCCGGCACGACCCGACGCTGCACGACGCCGTGCAGTCCATCATCGACGACGCGAACACGATGGTCTCGCACGCCGAGGCCATCAAGAAATTCGTGATCCTCGACCGCGATCTGACCGAGGAGTCGGGTGAACTGACACCGACGCTCAAGATCAAGCGCAACGTCGTCACCGAGAAGTTCGCCGACGACATCGAAAGCATGTACCGCAAGTAGCGGCTCGCTCAGGGCTCAGGGCTCAGGGCTCAGGGCTCAGGGCTCCGGGCTCCGGGCTCCGGGCTCAGAGCTCTGGGCTCCGGCTCAGCGCGGCGGCGAGCGCGGCGAAGCGTTCGCTGTCCGGGAGATCTTCGAGCAGCACGGCCTTGCCTTCGGCATCGGCGAGGGGGACGCGCCAGTTCGGGTACTCGTCGATCGTGCCCGGCTGATTCTGGCTGCGGCGCTCACCCACCGCATCGGCGAGCGAGAGCCCCAGCAGAGCAGACGGGCTCGCCGCGATGAGCCGGTGCAGCGCCTCGACGGTGCGCTGTTCGTCGGTATCCGGATCGCCCGGCGTGGTGTCGAGCAGTCCGCGGTCGCGGGCCAGCTGCAACACCTCGTCGCGTTCGGCTACCGCCCCGGCGAGCTCGGTATCGAGGTCCCGATCCAGCAGTCCCAGGCGGGACCGGATCGAAATATGCTCTCCGGCAAGGTAACCCGACGTCGGCGGGAGATCGTGCGTGGTCACCGACGTCAGGCACAACTGCCGGTACGTCTCCGGGAGGCGGGGCGCGTCGCCGTCCCGCTCGAACCACAGGATCGACGTGCCCGCCACCCCGCGCGCGGTCAGGTATTCCTGAACCCATTTCTCGAAGACCCCGAGGTCCTCGCCGATCACCACGGCGTCCGCTCGTTGAGCCTCGAGCACGAGAATGCCGATCATCGCCTCGTGGTCACCCCGCACGTAGGCACCGTCGGCCGGCGAGCTGCCCTCCGGCACCCACCAGGTGCGGAACAACCCGAGGATATGGTCGACCCGCACCCCACCCGCGTGCCGCAGCGCTGCCCGCACCACATCGCGATACGGGCGGTAACCCAAGTCGGCGAGCCGGTCCGGACGCCATGGCGGTTGATTCCAATTCTGGCCGTTGCGGTTGAAGTCGTCCGGCGGGGCGCCCACCGTGACACCGGCGGCCAGCGCGTCTCCGAGGGTCCACGCGTCGGCACCGTCGCGGCACACACCCACCGCGAGGTCGTGCACGATCCCGAGGTCGAGTCCGGCGGCCCGGGCACTGTCCTGCGCGGCGGTGAGCTGCTCGTCGCACAACCATTGCAGCCAGCGGTAGAAGTCCATCCGGCCGGCGGACCGGGCGCGGCGATCGGCCGCATACGGAGCGTCCGGAGTGGGCGCGCGTTTCGCCCACCGGTCGGCCCGGTCGCCGAATTTCTCGGCCAGCACGCACCACAGCGCGAAATCGTCGAGGGCCGCGCCTCCCTCGGCGCAGAACGCCTCGAAACGGGCCTGCCGGGCCGGCCCGCGAGGCACCCGGTACACACGTTCGAGTACGTCGAGCTTCGCGCGGAATGTCGCATCCCGGTCGAGATGTGTGGCCTTCCTGTTCGCCTTGGCGAATCGCTGCGCGGAGTCGTCGAGCAGCTTGCGGTGCTTGGCGGGCAGATACGCGGCTTCCGGAACGGCCTCCACCCGCAGGTACAGCGGATCGATGAACCGTCGCGACGACGGCAGATACGGCGACGGCTCGTGCGGGGGCTGCGGCTCGGCGACATGCACCGGGTTGACGAGAACGAAGTCGCCGCCGTAGGACGCGGTCACCGCTGCGAGATCGGCCAGGTCCACGAAGTCGCCGATGCCCCAGGAGCGGCGTGACCGTACCGAATACAGCTGTGCTGCGAGCCCCCAGCGTTGCCGGTCCGTCAGCAGGTCGGCAGTCGCGAGCCGGGCAGGAGTGACCACCAGCGTCGCCTGCGCCTCCATGTCGTGGCTGCGGGCCCGGAGGGTATGCCAGCCGAGCGGCAACGACGGCACCGCGAATGTCGCGCGTCCCAGGAGCCGGCCGTCGACCGTCCGCGGATCGACCCATACGTCGAGCTGCCCGGCCTCGACTTCGGCGCCGTCCTCGGTAACCACCCACACCGTCACGGGATCGCCGTGCGGAACGTGTACGGGAAACGTCCGTTCCTCGCCCTCGACGATCACGAGCGACGGCGGCAGCATGCGCCGCCACGCGGCATCCGTGAGGTCGCCGAGGGAAGCGTCGATCTCGGCATCCGTGGCGGCGGGGACATCGAGCGCCGCCAGAATCTTCTGTAGCGTGTGATCGGAGACGTCGTGGTCGAAGCCGTCCCAGCCTCGGTACGTGCACGACACCCCGTGGTGCCCGGCCAGTTCGCGCAGCTTCTCCATCGTTGTCACGCTTTAGGATCATGCCAGCAAACACTTGCCGTGGCAGTCCTGAGACGAAGGGCCCGTGGATTGACCGTCATCGACGTCGCCGAGGGCGACATCACCCGAATCGCCGTTGATGCGATCGTCAACGCTGCGAATTCCTCGCTGCTCGGCGGCGGCGGAGTGGACGGCGCGATCCATCGCGTCGGTGGACCCGACATACTCGCGGCCTGCCGTGAACTGCGTGCCACCACGCTGCCCGACGGCATGCCCCCGGGCGCGGCCGTCGCGACGATCGCGGGGCGGCTGCCGGCGCGATGGGTCATCCACGCCGTCGGACCGGTGTACTCGGCACACGAGGATCGTTCACCGATCCTGCGCTCGGCGTACACGCACAGCCTGCTCGTCGCGGACGAACTCGGCGCCCGCACAATGGCATTTCCGTTGATCTCCGCCGGCGTCTACGGCTGGCCCACCGACGATGCTGCCGCGCAGGCGGTAACCGCGATCCGCGAAACCCCCACCGCGGTGGAAACCGTCACGCTCGTCGGATTCGACAGCTACGCGGCAGCTTCGCTGCGCCGCGCTGTCGCAGCCGGATAGCGCCCCGCCTCACTCACCCGAACCGTCGAAGAGGGTCGGTTCGTCCGGATTGTCGAACAGGGCGGGCTGCTCGCCGACGGCAGGTCTCGGAGACGACGCCCGCCGGGACGGGCCGTCCGTGGATCGTTCCATGTACTCCAGAGCCTTGGTCAGTGACCGGATGGTCAGTTCCCATTCCAAAGCCTTCGAGTCGGCTTCGAACACGCCGTCGTCGTCGCCGGCAACAGCCCGGTCGAGGGATTCGCTCGTCCAGCCGATCTGCTGTTCGGTGCTGAGATCGAGGAACTGCTGCAGCCGGGCGGGTTCCCACTCTCCGATCGCGGCGACCGTCCTGACGGGAACTCCGCTGCTGCCTTCGAGGTGATGGTCGCGCAGAGCGAGCAGTGCCGGCGGAAGATCGTCCTCGACGTCCGGGGTCCACTCCGGTTCGTCGAACGGATCGGACATGTCCGGGTTCTCGGATTCACGCAGCAACACACCACCGAGATGCGTCGCGAACTGGGGGTCGAGGTCTTCGAGGAACGCGGCCAGGCGGTCGAGCGCGGCAAGCAGATGCGCGGGAACGAACGGTATCGCGGCGAGATGGTTGACGACCGCGACCCGATCGTCGACCAGCACGAACTTCAAATGTGGCCACCTCCGGTTGAGGTCGGCGACGACCTCGGCGGCCCGGGTGCGTCCGGTGATCGAGTGGACGACAGGGGCGAACAGGTCGACGGTAGTGCCGCCCGGTCCCACCCCGACGAACAGCAGCACGCCCCCCACGCGAAGCACGAGGTCGCCGTCTTCGTCCCACGTCGGGGACTCGCCGATTCGGTCCTGCATCGTCGCTTCGATCAGTTCGCGGATGTGTTCTTCGCCGGTGGGTTCGACGGCGAGCGCGACGGCCGACTTCCGCGTTCTTTCCTCGATCGAGGGGGTGGGTGGCTCGAATACCGGGGTGTGGTCGGCGCCGAAGGTTTCGGAGCGCAGGAACAACGGGTGGGGTACGCCCCAGATCCGGCGCAGGACCGTCACCGCGATGTCGGCGAGCTGATCGGCCCACGACGAGGGCCGATCCAGCCAGAATGCGGGGGAGCCGGTGTCCTCGGGATCCTCCGGTCCGCGGGAGGGCGGCTGCCAGCCCAGCTCCTGCAGCAATGCCTCGTCGCCCGGCTGCAGACGGCGGTCGTCCGCGAGGTGCGTATTGGACGGGACCTCGCAGCGCACCTGCCCGTCACCCCATGCGTAGAACTGCACACACGGCCCGGCCGGTCCGCCGGACTCCTCGGCGAGGGGCTCGAGGACCAGGCCGTCGTCGTCGTGCATCGCCGCGACATGATCGGCGAGATGGGCCCGGAACGCGCGCCAAGCTCGATCGACGTCGCGGTCGAATATGTTCTGCCGCTCGGCCATGACCGGCCCCCTTTCTTCTCCTGACTCGGTCCCCGTGCGGAAGACACTAGCGGGGCCCTCCGACACCTGCCGGTCGGCGAGCCGGACACCCGGCTCCCGACCGGCAGAATGTGGTCGAAACCGTGAGCGGCGCGACGACCGAAGTCGCATACTTCCGATACCGCACCGGTGCCTCGCTCCGCGCCGGCCACCCGACAACGGCAGGTAGGTTGCTCTCATGCCGTTCCGCCGGCATTCACCCCCGCGACCTGCCTCTGCGGCCGGCCAGGCGTTGCGTGCGCTGATCCGGTCACTGGTGACGATCGTGGTGGTGGGCGCGTCCTATTTCAGGTTGCCGTTCGACCGAATCGACGACCTTCCGGCGGCGTTCCTCCTTGTGGGGGGCCTGATATCGGTATCCGCTGTGTGCACCTGGCAGGTGCGCTCCGTGTTGCGATCGAGGTACCCGGTGCAGCAGGCGGCAGAGGGAATCGTCGCCACCGCGACCGTCTACTTCGCCGGCTTCTCGACGCTGTACGTTCTGCTCTCGCAAGCAGATCCGCTGGGATTCACCGAGCCGCTGTCGCGGATGGGGGCCCTGTACTTCACCCTGACGGTGTTCGCAACGGTCGGGTTCGGTGACATCGTGGCCCTCACCGACGGCACCCGCGCGGTGGTATCGGTACAGATGATCGCCAATCTGATCCTCATCGCCGTGGGGATCAGAACGATTGTGTTCGCTGCGCGGCGGAGGCGTCGACAGGTCGGCTCGTCCACCGACGACAGGGAGGATGTTGCGGACGACGAGGACGGGTAGGGGGTGGACGACGCCGCACCCCGTCGGATCGGCGTCGTGTCAAGTCAGCGAGCGCACAAATGCGCCGATCTCGGCGATCGCACGGCTGCCTTCCGGAACGATCCCGGCGGCAGCCTGGAAGACATGGACCTGCCGTTCCCACACCTGCAGTTCCGCAGGAACCCCGGCCGCGGCGAGCCGATGGGCCATCAGTTCCGCATCGACGTAGGTCATCTCCTCGGATCCGGTCTGGATCAGGGCGGGCGGCATACCGATCAGGTCTGTGTTCACCGGCGAGACCACCGGAGCGCAGTCGCCGTCGGCCCGTTCCGCCCGTTCGACGAGCTTCGCCAGCACCGGCACGGCCCGACTGGGGAACAACGCACACCGATCCGCGTTGCGATGCCCGAGCTTGCCGGTCGAGTCCAGGTCCGTCAGCGGTGAGAGCGCAACCGTGCCCGCGGCACGACCGAGGCCGAGGCGCAGCGCCTCGTGCGCCACTGCGAACGTGAGGAAACCACCGGCAGAGTCGCCGGCGATGACGATCCGCTCGATCGGATAGCCGCGTCCGAGCAGCCAATGCAGCCCCGAGATGCCGTCTTCGACGGCCCGCCGAATCGGATGGCGGGGGAGCAGTCGGTACCCGACCGAGAGCGCCGGGGAGCCCGCAGCGGCGGAGATCCGCGACACGAGGTGCCGGTGCGTGGCGAGCCCGCAGCACAGGAACGCACCGCCGTGCAGGTACAGGATCGCCATCGGTCCGGATGCGCCGGGCCCATGCAGCATTTCGGCGGAACACGATGGTAACCGCACGTGGTGGCGTCGTGTACCCGGAATCGGGGCGAGCGGGAACGCCGCGCGCTCGACCATGGTGGCCGGCCACGGCAACGCCGGCGCGAACGCCCACGCCTCGATGAACGGGCGCACGGTGCGCCGCACCGACATCGACACGCCGCGGGAGGCGAGGCTGACGCCGGCGAACTCACGGATCCGCGCGCTCTGTGGCCGAGGCCGTGCCGGCGCAGGCGGATCGAACAACGCGATACTCACGACCTCCACCTCCTCCGCGCGAGCGCAGCCCCGTTCGCATTCGTGACGAGCTCCTCGATCGGAGCGAGACATGTGTTCGAACTTCGGATTTTCGAGAGTACGCCCGACGTACCATCCTTTGTGACGGTCGTAACGGGATAGATACCGGGCAAAGGGGGCGATACCGGTGGGCGTCATGCCTGTAACCGATTCGATATTCCTGTTCGCCGAGTCCAGAGAGCATCCGATGCATGTCGGCTCGCTCGAACTGTTCACCCCGCCGCCCGATGCGGGCCCGCATTTCGTCGCAGATCTGTACGAAAAACTGTTGTCCGTCGATCAGGTCGACGACACGTTCCGCAAGCGGCCGGGGCATCCGGTCTCGAGTCGCGGATACCTGTGGTGGTCGCTCGACGACGAGGTGGACCTGGAATATCACGTGCGGCATTCGGCGCTACCGCCGTCCGGTCGGATCCGCGACCTGTTCGTCCTGATCTCGCGGTTGCACGGCACGCTGCTCGACCGGCATCGCCCCCTCTGGGAGATGTACGTGATCGAGGGCATCGAGGGGGGCAGGTTCGCGGTCTACACAAAACTGCACCACTCGCTCATGGATGGTGTTGCTGCGCTGCAACTGCTCCGCCGCACCCTCGGCACCGACCCCGACTCGTACGAAACGGGCGCGCCGTGGCACGTGCCGCGATCGGGCGATCGCGCGCAGTCCTCCGACGGCAACCGGTCGTCCGCGGGTCCGTGGCGCGGAGCGGTTCGTGCCGTCCGTGCGCTGGCAGGAGAGGCGATCGAGGCCGTCCCGACGACCGCGAGACTCGCGCAGACCGCGTTGGGACACCACCATGTGGCGTTGCCGTACGAGGCTCCCGCGACCATCCTCAATGTGCCGATCGGTGGCGCGCGCCGTTTCGCAGCCGGGTCGTGGTCGCTCGAACGCATCGCGCGGGCGCGTCGCGCGGCCGGAGTGACCGTCAACGATTTCGTGCTGGCCATGTGTTCGGGGGCGCTGCGGGCATATCTGCTCGAGCAGAATGCGCTCCCCGAGGATCCGCTCGTCGCCATGGTTCCGATCTCGCTGCGGGCCAAGGAGCGCCTCGACGCGGGCGGCAATTCGGTCGGTGTCACGCTCTGCAATCTGGGCACCGACCAGGCAGATCCGCTCCGCCGGCTGGCGGTGGTGTCGGCGTCGATGGGACAGGGTAAGGATCTGTTCGCGGGAATGACCCCGCTCCAGGCACTGTTGTGGTCGGCCGCGAACATCGCACCGTTGGGCCTGGCGCCCGTACCGGGCTTCGTGCGGTTGACGCCCCCGCCGTTCAACATCATCATTTCGAACGTCCCGGGTCCGCGGGAAACGTTGTACTGGAACGGCGCTCGACTCGACGGAATCTATCCGACCTCCGTGGTGCTCGATGGTCAGGCGCTGAACATCACGTTGACCAACACCGCCGACACGCTCGACTTCGGCTTGGTGGGATGCCGCCGCAGCGTCCCGAGCCTGCAGCGACTGCTCGGTCACCTCGAGCAGTCGCTCGCCGACCTCGAAACGGCGCTCGGGGTCGCCTGATCACCGACCGGCGCCGGGCGGAACCGGCGAGTGCAGCA
>NZ_JAUZMZ010000117.1:0-15685 GCF_036327435.1 Rhodococcus chondri
TCGCGTACCGACAAGTGCGCCAACGCCGCCAGCAACGACACCGAGGAGGTGGCACCGGCCTTGACTGCCTGACTCACCGACGAGGAATCACGCAACGGTCCGTACACCACGTCCAGGGACTTGACCTACCGGAGACCTCACTCATTCCACGGTTGCGACACCCGTTCCGGCAGGAACGCGGTTCAAGATCACTTTTGAAACACGGCCTAGCCGCCCAACCAGGCCGCAGTGGCGGTGAACCAACAGGCAGATTGAGCCCAGGCCATCGCCCCCGGCAACGATCCGTGCTGGTCCAAGCGGTAGCGGGACTCGACTTCGTCCCGACATGGCGATGCGATGACCTACCGCTCACGGTTGACGTCCACCGTGGCGGGAGCGCGTCAGCATGCTGTCTCGATTCCCGCAGTATCACGTGCCGCTGCACCAGGAGGCTTGCCATCGCCCGGGACCGTTCGTGGTAGTCCTCGGGTCCGTGCCCTGCCCGGGGGACCGGTCGTCGGCGCCGACCGATGCCGACTACTCGACTCCGAACAGGGCGGCGGCGTTGTCGTGGCACACCGGGCGCAGCCACCCGGAATCCGGGGCGACCCGCTCGAGGGACTCGAGCTGGTGCACGTAGCCGTACGGAATGTTGGGAAAGTCGCTGCCCAGCAGGATCTTCGAACGCAACTCGTCGAGTTGCGGCACTTCACTCGCAGGGAACGGGGCATCCTCCTCGGCAAAATCGGTGAACGCCATGGTCGTGTCCAGATACACCCGCGGATATCGCTCTGCGAGGTCGAGGAACTCGACGTATTCGGGCATACCCCATGTGCGCGATGATCAGCGGCAGGTCGGGAAAACGTTGCAACAGAGAGGCAATCGGCCGCGGTCCGGTGTAGGCCCCCGGCGCCGGGCCGGAACCGCAGTGAATCACCGTCGGCACGCCCGAGTCGGTGAGCATTTCCCACACCGGGTCGAGCAGCGGGTCGTTCGGCTCGTAGTCGCCGACCTGGATGTGCGCTTTGAACACCCGGACGCCGTCGCCGAGCGCGGCGGCCACGTAGTCCGCGACTCCCGGCTCGGGGTAGAACGTGGCCGTGTGCAGGCAGTCGGGGGTGCGGGCGGCGAACTGTGCGGACCACGCGTTGAGCCACGCCGCCATCTCCGGACGATGCGGATACAGCATCGAGGTGAACCGGGCGACCCCGAACGACCGCAGCGTCGCCACCCGCTCGTCCTCGTCGTGCCGGTAGGTGATCGGCCAGGGACGACCCACCAGGGGCCCGGCCGCGTCGAAGTACTTCCACACCTTGTCCAGCACATTCGCGGACATGAAGTGGTGTGCACATCGATGAGGGAGTCGAGTCCGTGCTCGCGCCGGAATCGACCGATCCGTTCCGCTTCGTGGTCGAGCCGCACGCGGACAGGATGAGTGCGACGGAGACCGCTGCGGCACCGAGCCCGGTGCGGGCCGTAAGTCTGTGTGATCGGGACATGAGTGCAGACACTAGCGGATTATTTAGGGTAGCCAGCCCTAAGGTCGAGGGCCGGTGGTGCGCCGCGCGTGCGGCGACGCACGTCGGCCTCGTTAGACTGCTGCCCATGCGCGTTTACCTGGGTGCCGACCACGCCGGCTTCGAACGTAAGAACCAGATCCTCGAACATCTCACCGCGAAGGGTCACGACGTCGTCGACTGTGGCGCTCACGAATACGACGCCCAGGACGACTACCCGGCATTCTGCATCGAGGCGGCCCGCCGCACGGTCGCCGACGAGGGCAGCCTCGGCATCGTCCTCGGCGGCAGTGGCAACGGTGAGCAGATCGCCGCGAACAAGGTGCCCGGCGCGCGTTGCGCGCTCGCATGGAGTGTCGAGACCGCCAAGCTCGCCCGGGAACACAACAACGCCCAGCTGATCGGCATCGGCGGACGCATGCACAGCCTCGAGGAGGCGCTCGCCATCGTCGACGCGTTCCTCGCGACAGCATGGTCGAACGAGCCGCGGCACCAGCGGCGCATCGACATCCTCGCCGAATACGAGAAGACCGGCGTCGCACCCGCCGTTCCCGGCGCGTAAGTACCGACCCGTCACGAGGGTTCGAGACAGAGGGTACGAACAAGCCGTGCCAGAGGGACACATCCTGCACCGGCTCGCCCGGTTGCACCACGAGCATTACGCGGGTGCGCCGGTGCGGGTGTCCAGCCCGCAGGGGCGTTTCGCCGACGGTGCCGCGCTCGTCGACGGCCGCGTGCTGACGCACGCCGATGCGTGGGGCAAGCACCTGTTCCACCACTACGACAACGGTGCGGTCGTACACGTACATCTCGGGATCTACGGCGAGTTCACCGAGTCCGCGCTGCCGCTCGCTGCGCCGGTCGGGCAGGTCCGGATGCGGATGCGCGGCGTCGGTCACGGCAGTGACCTGCGCGGACCCACCGCATGCGAGGTGATCACCCCCGGCGACGTCGATGCGATCGAAGCGCGGCTCGGCCCCGACCCGCTGCGTCCCGACGCCGATCCGGAGCGCGCGTGGGCACGGATCATCAAGTCCCGCAGCGCCATCGGTGTGCTGCTCATGAATCAGGCGGTCATCGCAGGAATCGGGAACGTCTATCGGGCCGAAGTGCTGTTCCGGCACGGCATTCATCCGGAGCGTCCTGGTAAAAGCCTGTCTCGCAGCCAATTCGACGAGGTCTGGGCCGACCTCGTCGAGCTGATGCGCATCGGGATGGAACGCGGTCGCATGCACGTCGTGCGTCCCGAACACGACCACGGCGCACCGGCATACGCGAAGAACCGTCCACGCACCTACGTGTATCGCCGTGCCGGGGATCCGTGCCGGGTGTGCGCTACCCCGGTGCTCCACAAGGTCATGGGAGCGCGGAACCTGTTCTGGTGTCCGGTCTGTCAACCCGCCTGACGCCCTGTCAGCTCTGCAGCACCAGCCGGATGCCCGCGCGCAGACACTCGTCGAACTCGGCGCGGTCCGGCAGTGCGGCCGCGGTCGCCGTGACGCCGATGCAGCACGTGTCGCGGTACGGCATGAGCGTCGCATGGAACGCGGCGTCCGCCGTCGACCCGAATCCGTAGTAGCGTTCGATCTTCGCACCCCCGACGTACAGCGGTGCCGAGGACCCGGGCACGGTGCAGGCGTAGGCGTCGTCGGGGTAGAGGCTGCCCGATGCTGCCCCGCTGTGCCCGAACCGGTGCATCAGACCCACTGCGTCGTCCGTCCCTTCGGGCAGCTCCATGCGGGTCGCGTCCGTGCCGGGGACGGCGAGCGTGGCCTGCGACGGGGTTCCCCCGATATCGCGGGCTCGCAGGTACTCGGCATATCCGAGCAGGGTCGCCGCGGCGAATCCGCTCTCGACACTGCACCCCACACGCCGGGCGGTCTCGCGCAGCTCGTCGAGCGGTGCGGCGAATGCGTGGAATCTGCTCTTCTGCGCGGCGCCGACGGGACGGGGCGAGGCTGTGGCGGGTGACAGTACGGTCCTGACCAGATCCGTGGCTGTTCCGACGGCGAGCCCGGTGGCGGCACGGATCGATTCGGCACCGTAGTCGGACAGCGCCCGCAACCAGGACCACACCGAACCCTCGGTCCCCGCGCTTGCCCCGTTTCCGGCAGCACCGTGGTTCGCTCCCCGCCCGGCCACGGTGGACGCGTCGCTCGACGGCCGGCGCAGACGTATGAGGAGTGCCGCCTGCCCGCCTGTCAGCCCGTCGACGAGTGTCAGGTCCCATCTCGCGTGGTCGACCTCCGGAGCCGTGTGAGGAGCGCGCGCGAAGTCGAGCACGTCGCCGATCGTCGCGGGGGAGGGTAGCTCGACGCGCTCGAGGTGCCACGAGGGGTCGGTGTACGGGTCGCCGGGCCGGCGCGGCGGTTCGAGACCGAAGGGCATCTCGAGGACGCGATGCCGGAAGGTGGACGCCTCCGGGTTGGCGGGCGCGAGGACCGCCGCGACCCGATCCCAGTCCGGTGTCGCATCGAGAAGCGCGACCGCGACCACCGCCGACCGCGGCGCACCCTCATCGGGCTGCGCCGGGCGGAGGTCTTTCGCATCCGTCACAAAGGTGAACGCTCTCACACCCCGGGACGGCGAGGATGTGGGTTCGGGGCAGGGATGCGGTTTCGAGTCGAAACGGTGATCTCGACGGGCCGGCGTTCCGGCGGCCCACATACGCGAAACACCCGCCACCTCGAGGAGGTGACGGGTGCTCCGGCCACGGAGGGGATGACGGGAATCGAACCCGCGTAGCCAGTTTGGAAGACTGGGGCTCTACCATTGAGCTACATCCCCACAGCAGCGGCTTTCCGGGATCGCCGGGTTTCACCGCGTGCAGGATGAGACTGTACCGACCTCGCTTTGGATTTCATAATCGGGGGGCCGTAGGATTCTCTCCGGCCCCCGAACAGGTGGACGGGAGCCGGTATGACGGGATGTGGCGCAGCTTGGTAGCGCATCCGCTTTGGGAGCGGAGGGTCGCAGGTTCGAATCCTGTCATCCCGACCAGATCGAACGGCGTCAGCGCGCTCAGTAGTGAGAACGAACGACCGACCGACCATGAGCACGACAGAAGGAGCATGTCCGTGAAGAGCACCGTCGAGCAGCTGAGCCCGACGCGAGTCCGTATCAACGTTGAGGTGCCCTTCGAGGAGCTCCAGCCTGATTTCGACCGCGCTTTCCAGTCCCTCGCCGGCCAGGTGCGGATCCCCGGTTTCCGCCCCGGCAAGGCGCCGCGCAAGATCCTCGAAGCTCGCGTCGGTCGCGGTGCGGTGCTCGAGCAGGTCGTCAACGACGCGATCCAGTCGCGCTACAACGAGGCCGTGACCGAGAACGCCGTCAAGGTCATCAGCCAACCCGAGATCGACGTGACCAAGCTCGAGGACGGTGTCGAACTCGTTTTCAACGCCGAGGTCGACGTCCGCCCCGAGGTTGCGCTGCCCGACTACTCGGAGATCGCCGTCACCGTCGATCCCGTCGAGATCACCGACGAGGACATCGAGGAGCAGCTGCTGTCGCTGCGCCAGCGGTTCGGCACCCTCACCGGCGTCGACCGGCCCGTGCAGGACGGCGACTTCGTGTCGATCGACCTCTCGGCGACCGTCGACGGCGAAGAGGTTCCGGAAGCCGCCACCGAAGGCCTGTCGCACGAGGTCGGTTCGGGACAGCTCATCGACGGCCTCGACGAGGCGATCATCGGCCTGTCGGCCGGAGAGTCCAAGGAATTCACCTCGACGCTCGTCGCCGGTGAGTACGCGGGCAAGGAAGCCGTCGTCACCGTCAAGGTGAACACGGTCAAGGAGCGCGAGCTCCCCGAGGCCGACGACGAGTTCGCGCAGCTGGCCAGCGAGTTCGACACCATCGACGAGCTGAAGGCCGACCTTCGTGAGCGCGTCGGCCGGGTCAAGCAGGTCGAGCAGGCCGGCCAGATCCGCGACAAGGTGCTCGAGGTGCTCCTCGACACGGTCGAGATCCCGCTCCCCGAGGCCGTTGTGCAGGCCGAGATCGACAGTGCGCTGCACGACGCGATCCACGAACTCGACCACGACGAGTCGCAGCTCGACAAGCTGCTCGAGGCCCAGGGCACGAGCCGCGAAGAGTTCGACACCGAAGCCCGCGAGTCGGCGGAGCGCTCGGTGAAGACCCAGTTGCTGCTCGATGCGATCGCCGAGGCCGAGAACACCACCGTCGAGCAGGAAGAGCTCACCGAGCGCATCTTCTTCCAGGCCCAGCGGTACGGCATCCCGCCGGAGCAGTTCATCCAGCAGATCAGCCAGGCCAACCAGCTCGGTGCGATCTTCGCCGATGTCCGTCGCGGCAAGTCGCTCGGCATCGTCGTCGACCAGGTCACCGTCACCGACACCACGGGCGCGACCGTCGACACCACCGAGCTGTTCGGCGGCAAGAAGAAGGACGACGCCGCGGACGACGAAGCTGCCTAGACCGCCGAGGAGTCGGCGTCCGAGTAGTCGGATCTTTTCCGCTTTGAGCGAAGAGGGGCGGCACCGGGCATCTGGTGCCGCCCCTCTTCGTTAGTGTCAGTGTCAGCAATCCACGATTGACGAGAAGGCAGGTACCGTGACTCCTCAGAATCCGGCGACATCCATCGGTCCGACGATGACCTCGGCCACCGCTGGGCTGAACCTCAGCGACTCGGTCTACGAACGCCTGCTCCGCGAGCGAATCATCTTCCTCGGTACCCAGGTCGACGACGACATCGCCAACAAGCTCTGCGCCCAGATCCTGCTGCTGTCGGCAGAGGATCCGACGCGAGACATCTCGCTGTACATCAACTCTCCGGGTGGCTCCGTCACCGCAGGCATGGCGATCTACGACACCATGAAGTTCGTCGAATGCGATGTCGCCACGTTCGCGATGGGCCTGGCCGCCTCGATGGGCCAGTTCCTGCTCTCGGCCGGCACCAAGGGTAAGCGCTACGCCCTGCCCCACGCCCGAATCATGATGCACCAGCCCTCGGCCGGTATCGGCGGAACGGCCAGCGACATCGCGATCATGGCGGAGCAGTTCGCGCACACCAAGCGGGAGATGGCGGAGCTCATCGCAGAGCACACCGGACAGACGGTGGAGCAGATCACGAAGGATTCCGACCGCGACCGCTGGTTCACGGCGAAGCAGGCGCTGGAGTACGGGTTCGTCGACCACGTCGTCTCCCGGGCGCAGCAGGCCGGCGGCACCGGCAACTAGTTCTGGGCCCCGATCTGCCCCCACCCCACGAATTCTTGGAGAAGCGATGACCAACATGTTCGATCCGCGCCAGCTCGGCGGCGCCGCTCCTGCTTCGCCCGCGAGCCGCTACATCCTGCCCTCGTTCATCGAGCACTCGAGCTACGGGGTCAAGGAATCCAACCCGTACAACAAGCTGTTCGAAGAGCGCATCATCTTCCTCGGTGTCCAGGTCGACGATGCGTCGGCGAACGACGTCATGGCCCAGTTGCTGGTGCTCGAGTCGCTCGACCCCGACCGCGACATCACCATGTACATCAACTCGCCGGGTGGGTCGTTCACGTCGCTGATGGCGATCTACGACACCATGCAGTACGTGCGCGCCGACATCACCACGGTGTGCCTCGGCCAGGCAGCCTCCGCCGCTGCCGTGCTGCTCGCCGCCGGTACTCCCGGCAAGCGTCTCGCGCTTCCGAACGCCCGCGTGCTCATCCATCAGCCCTCCACCGGCGGGATCCAGGGTCAGGTCTCCGACCTCGAGATCCAGGCCGCGGAAATCGAGCGGATGCGGCGGCTGATGGAAACGACGCTGGCCCGGCACACCGGCAAGGATCCCGAACAGATCCGCAAGGACACCGACCGCGACAAGATCCTGACCGCGGCCGAGGCCGTCGAATACGGTCTGATCGACAACGTGCTCGAATACCGCAAGCTCTCTGCGCAGAAGTGAGCCCGCACCGGCCGGTGCGGACTCACAACAGTGGGTGCCGCACCGGCCGGATCGGCCTGTGATTTCCGCCATACCGCTGCAGTTCACAAATATGGCCGGAAACGTGGAGAACCTGTCGACCCGCGCACCGGACTCCGGGTACGGTCGATCAAAGGGCCCGCTCCCCGGGCCGGCGCAAGTCGACGGTTACGGGATCGGTTGCACGTACACGAGGAAGTAGGGACCTGACAGATGGCACGTATCGGTGACGGTGGAGATCTGCTCAAGTGCTCGTTCTGCGGAAAGAGCCAGAAGCAGGTCAAGAAGCTCATTGCGGGCCCGGGTGTCTACATCTGCGACGAGTGCATCGACCTCTGCAACGAGATCATCGAAGAGGAACTCGCCGAGTCGAGTGAGGTGAAGCTCGACGAGCTTCCCAAGCCCGCCGAGATCCGGGACTTCCTCGACAATTACGTGATCGGCCAGGATTCCGCGAAGCGCACACTCGCGGTGGCCGTCTACAACCACTACAAGCGCATCCAGGCCGGCGACAAGACGCGCGACGCGCGCGGCGAGACCGTCGAGCTGGCCAAGTCCAACATTCTTCTTCTCGGCCCCACCGGCTGCGGCAAGACCTATCTCGCGCAGACCCTCGCCAAGATGCTCAACGTGCCGTTCGCCATCGCCGACGCCACCGCTCTGACCGAGGCCGGGTACGTCGGCGAAGACGTCGAGAACATCCTCCTCAAGCTGATCCAGGCCGCCGACTACGACGTCAAGCGCGCCGAGACCGGCATCATCTACATCGACGAGGTCGACAAGATCGCCCGTAAGAGCGAAAACCCCTCGATCACCCGCGACGTGTCCGGCGAGGGCGTGCAGCAGGCCCTGCTGAAAATCCTCGAGGGCACCCAGGCGTCGGTGCCCCCGCAGGGCGGACGCAAGCACCCGCACCAGGAGTTCATCCAGATCGACACGACGAACGTGCTGTTCATCGTTGCCGGCGCGTTCGCCGGGCTCGAGCGGATCGTCTCCGATCGGGTCGGCAAGCGCGGAATCGGATTCGGCGCCGAGGTGCGCTCGAAGGCCGAGATCGACACCACCGATCACTTCGCCGACGTCATGCCCGAGGACCTCATCAAATTCGGCTTGATTCCCGAGTTCATCGGACGACTGCCCATCGTGGCGTCGGTGACGAACCTCGACAAGGAATCGCTGGTCGAAATCCTCTCCGAACCGAAGAACGCGCTCGTGAAGCAGTACGTGCGCCTGTTCGAGATGGACGGGGTCGAACTCGAATTCACGAAGGACGGCCTCGAGGCGATCGCCGATCAGGCGATCCTGCGCGGCACCGGCGCCCGCGGGCTCCGCGCGATCATGGAGGAGGTCCTCTTGCCGGTGATGTACGACATTCCGAGCCGCGACGACGTCGAGAAGGTCGTGGTCACCGCCGAGACGGTCACCGACAACGTGTTGCCGACCATCGTGCCGCGCAAGCCGGATCGGGAGCGTCGCGACAAGAGCGCCTGATCTCTACACCCGAACGGCCCCGCCATGTGGCGGGGCCGTTCGGGTTGGTGTGGGATTTCGACCACGGTGAGATCAACCGATGGCGATCTCCTGTGCGGTTCCGGCCTATGGATACCGGCCGGAACCGGCCGCCCGCCGTTCGCGGGGTGCGAGCGTGTCCGCGGCGTAACGGGCCGCGCGGTCGAAGGTCTCGGTGACGTCATGGTCGGGGTTCTGCCGCCAGCGACGCACCGAGGAAAGGTATACGGCTCCGATCATCTGCGCGAGGAACGGCAGCGGATAGTCCGTGCGGACTTCGCCGCGTTCGACACCGGGCGCGAGGAGGCGGAGCAGTTCGTTCTCGAATCCCGTCGTGCGTTCCGTGCTGATTTCGATTGTGGCAAGGTCTTTTTCGAGCTCGCCGGTCAGTGCCCGCAGATACCCGGGGATCTTTCGCGTTTCCTGCGCGAAATCGGAGAAGACGCCGACGATGCGCTCTGCTGTGGTGAGCTCCTGCGCGAGGAGATCGTCGATCAGTACGGACAGTGCGTCCATGTGGCTCACGAGTAGAGCGGCAAGCAGGTCGTTCTTGCTCGGGAAGTAGTTGAACACCGTCGCGCGGGACACGCCGGCCAGATCGGCGATGTCCTCGATGGTCGTGCCGACCGCCCCCCGTTCGGCGAACAGGTGCCGGGCCGCGTCCAGCAGTCGTCGGCGGGTCTGCCGCTTGTTCTGCTCGCGGCGACCGAGTTTCGCGGGCTCGCTCATGTTCTCGGGCATCTTTCCCTGTTCGACGCTCACCCGGAGTCTCGGACGAGCTACAGCTTCGCTGTCAGGGTAGAAGGCGCTTGCTGCGTCCGCGACGCCGGAGCGCCGTGTGAGAAAAATACGAGAACGTGTTCCAAAAACTTGGACTGTCGTCTATCTTTTGCCCAGGCGTGAGAATGCGCAGGGAGGCGAGGCACGGCGCCCGCCGGGGTCGGACCGCGGGCGGTCCGACCCCGGCGGGCGTTGCTTCGGCGTCTCCACCGCAGGTCAGGGGCTAGAACTAATTTCAATAATGTCGGCGGAACGTGTTGACTTCCGGGGTGTCCGCCTGCTCTACTCGGTTCCGGATCCAAGGTGTGACGCATATCGCATCGTGGATCGAGAGTGACTTCTGCACCAGGAGATCCGGTCGCTCCCGCGTCCTGGATCGAGGGTGGCGGTCTCGGGATCCGATCCGAGCGGCCCCTCCCGGCGCGGCGCGCATGCCGGGTAGCGGCATCGCGTCGTTCGGGCTCACTTCGTACGAGGAATTGGAGGTACCGGCATGACCGCCGAGAGCGTGGTGCCTGAAGGCGCAGAGCAGGACATCAAGACCACCGACACGGACCTGGCCGAACTGAGCGAGCAGCTCCAGGGATGGCTCGGTGACCGGCTGGGTGCCGACGTGCCGCCGCGTGTCTACAACCTCCGTCGGCCGGAACATTCCGGTATGTCGAGTATCTCGGTCTTGTTCGACCTCGACTGGACGAAGGACGGGCAGGCACGCAGCGCGCAGCTCGTGGCGCGGCTCGCTCCCGAGGAGGAGGCGTTTCCGGTTTTCCCCGGATACGACCTGCAGCGCCAGTTCGACGTCATCACCGTGGTGCACGACCACAGCGACATCCCGGTGCCGAACGTCCGCTGGGTGGAGAACTCCGCCGAGCCACTCGGCCGGCCGTTTCTCGTCATGGACCGCGCCGAAGGCGCCGTGCCCGTGGATAACCCGCCGTACGTCTTCGCCGGCTGGCTGTTCGACGCCGACGACGGCACGAGAAGGGCGGTGCAAACTACGAGTGTCCGGATCCTCGCCGGGATCCACGCCGTTGCCGATCCGGCCACGAAGCTGCCATCGATGGCCGCCGCCGAGGGGCAGTCGAGCCTGCGCCGGCACTTCGAGAACGAGCGCGCCTACTACGAGTGGACTCGCCGTAACGACGGGTTGCGTATCCCCGTGCTGAAGAAGGCATTCGAATGGCTCGAGATGAACTGGCCGGCCGAGCCGTCCCCGGACGTGCTGTGCTGGGGCGACTCTCGGATCGGCAACATCATGTACCGTGGCGCCGACGCCGCCGCGGTCCTCGACTGGGAATCGGCGGCGCTCGCTCCCCGCGAACTGGACCTGGGATGGTTCATCTTCTTCCACCGCATGTTCCAGGACATCGCCGAGCAGTTCTCGTTCCCGGGTCTGCCCGGTTTCCTGCGGCGCTCGGATGTCGTCGCCGAGTACGAGAAATTCTCCGGCGCAACCGTGCGTGATCTCGACTTCTATCTCGTGTATGCCGCGTTGCGCCACGGCATCGTGATGTCGCAGATAGAACGCCGCCGGGTGCATTTCGGAGAGGTGGAAACCCCGGAGAATCCTGACGAGTATGTGCTCCACCGCGACATGCTCGCGCAATTGATCGACGAATCCTACGATTGGGAGAAGTGAAGACATGAAGCCGGCTCTGCTCGATGAATACCCGGTGCATCAGTCACCGCTGTCGATGGGGCGTGTGGCGTCCACGGATCGGAACTTCTACGACCGCAACTACTTCAACGCACACGATCGTACCGGCGAGGTGTATCTGATCTCCGGCTTCGGTGTCTACCCGAATTTGAGCGTCACCGACGCCTTCGTCACTGTGCGGCACGGCGACTCACAGGTGGCGGTGCGGTTTTCGGATGCGCTGGAAGAGCGTTCGATGGAGAGCAAGGTCGGGGGGTACCGTCTCGAGGTGATCGAGCCGCTGCAGAAGATCCGGCTGATCTGCGAACACGAAGACCTCTCGTGCGACATCACGTGGGACGGATCGTTCCCCGCGGTGCTCGAGGAGGCGCACATCCTGATGTCGGGACCGCGTCCCATCCTCGACGCGTCGCGGTTCGCTCAGGTCGGTACCTGGTCCGGCACCGTCTCGGTGCAAGGCAGGGACATCCCCGTCGATCCGGAGACGTGGGTGGGTACGCGTGATCGCTCGTGGGGCATCCGCCCGGTCGGCGAACCGGATCCGCAAGGCCGATGGACGTACGAGAACAGGGGCGGGCACTACTGGACCTACGTTCCGTTGCGATTCGACGACTTCGCACTTGTCGTGATCGTCCAGGAGTCGCAGGACGGTCACCGTACGCTCAACCACGCGACCCGGGTCTTCCCCGACGGCCGTGTCGAGCAGCTCGGCTGGCCGCGGGTCGAGGTCACCTATCGAAGCGGTACGCGGCACCCGAAGTCCGCACGAATTCACTTGACCACGCCGAAGGGCGAGCCCCTCGTCGTGGACGTCGAGAACCTCGGCTTCATCTCGCTCAGCCACGGCGCCGGATACGGTGGCGACCCCGAGTGGACGCACGGTGAATGGCGCGGCGAGAACTGGTCGTCGTCGTCCGTCTTCGACACCACGACCCCGGAGTTTTTGAGCCGCCTGCCGTACTCCACCATCGACCACGTGGCGAAGGCAACCATCGACGGGCAGGTGGGCTGGGGCATGTTCGAGCACGCCGCCATGGGCCGGCACGATCCGTCGGGCTTCGTCGGCTGGGTCGATATGGCTCCCTGACCGGGCGCGCACGGCTGCTCCGACAGCCCGCTCCTGTCAGAGCACCGTTCCGGTGTAGACGTTCATCGAGTCGTCGCGGAGGAATCCGACCAGCGTCAGGCCGGACTCCGCGGCGAGATCGACCGCGAGCGACGAGGGAGCAGAAACCGCTCCCAGTGCCGGGACACCGGCCATGACGGCCTTCTGTACGAGTTCGAACGAGGCCCGGCCGCTGACGATGAGGACGGTGCCGGTGAGCGGGACCCGCTCGTCCGACAGTGCCCAGCCGAGCACCTTGTCGACGGCATTGTGCCTGCCGACATCCTCCCGGAGCTCCAGCAATGTTCCGTCGGTGGTGAACAGCGCCGCGGCGTGCAGGCCTCCGGTACTCTCGAAGACCTTCTGCCGGCGCCGCATCGCGGGCGGCATTGCCGACAGGGCATCGGCGGAGAGCTCGATGCGGCCGTCCAGCGGGAACCGGGTGCTGGTGCGCACCTGGTCGAGCGACTCCTTTCCACACACCCCACATGCCGAACTGGTCAGGAAGTTGCGCGCCCCCGCACCGTCGGGGATCACGACACCGGGCGCGAGCGCGACGTCGAGCACGTTGTAGGTGTTGGCGCCGTCGTCGTCGACGCCGTCGCAGTACCGCACGGTAGTGATCTGCTCGCGGTGGGAGATGATGCCCTCGGCGAGCAGAAATCCGTGCACGAGGTCCACGTCGTGGCCGGGAGTGCGCATTGTGACCGTCAGAGCCCTTCCGCCGAGGCGGATTTCGAGAGGTTCCTCGACTGCGAGAGTGTCCGGCCGGCGATTCCGGTGGGTGGCCGTGATGCGCACGACCGGACGGCGGGCCGTTACGCGCCCCATTGCGCACCTCGTGGACGGGGAGTAGGCACGGAGGATTCGGCGATGTCCTGTGCAGGGCCCTGTCGCATCATTTCTCCATACTGTCGTCCCTCAGGTTTTTCGGCCAACCCGGCCCCGCCGCGGCGTAACCCGAGATTCGCGTCCGCCTCGCACCATGCTTACACCCGGTCCACTCTCAGGCGACGGTGATAAACATCGGTCACCGGTGGCGAGGGGTTCACGCCCCCAGGGTCGCCCACCCCGCGTGGGCGAAACATCTCGCCTACATCGTCGAAGAACACCCCGCCGAGAGCGATGAGTTTGTGAAGGTCACGAGGTCCGTATTTACGCACGTATCAACGAGAGCGCGGGAGGGCCCGGTGAAGCAACTGCTTCGTGTACAGAATTTCGGTGTCTCGAGCGACGGAATCGGCGCCGGCGAGTCCCAGAGTTTCGAGAGTCCGTTCGGTCTCGACCACGGCGAGATGTTCGCGTGGGCGGGCGCCACGGCGAGCTGGCCCAATCGAACCGATCCGGGAGGCAGCCGCGGACTCGACGACTACTTCACCCGGGATTTCGCTCACAACATCGGGGCCGAAATCATGGGCCGCAACAAGTTCGGTCCTCAACGCGGCCCTTGGCAGGACCTCGAATGGCGCGGGTGGTGGGGCGACGAGCCTCCCTTCCACACTCCGGTGTTCGTGATGACCCACCACCCACGGCCCTCGTTCACGCTTTCCGACACCACGTTCCATTTTGTCGACGGCGACCCCGGGGCAATCCTCGAGCAGGCTCGAGCGGCGGCGGGAGGCAAGGACGTCCGCCTCGGCGGTGGCGTGACCGTCATCAAGGAGTTTCTCGAGGCCGACCTGGTCGACACCATGCACGTGGCGGTTTCACCGGTGAAATTCGGATCCGGACTGCGGCTCTGGGAGTCGCCCGACGAACTGCTCGACCGCTTCCACCTCGAGGTCGTGCCCAGCCCGAGCGGTGTAACCCACCATCTGTTCTGGCGGAAGTGACTCGGATCCCGGTGGTGGGTCCCCGGATCGCGGGTGGTGAGCCTCACGCGTCGCGGTCGACTCGTTGTGGCGCCGGTACCGGGTGGCTTCCTGCACCGCGCGGGCCCGTGGGTATGACGACACGCCCGAATGTCGTGCTGAGTACGCCGGCGGCGGAGGTGTACCACGCGCCGAAGGCGGCGAGGAGTCCGAGGTAGCCACCGACCCTCGTCAGGCCGGTCTGCTCCAGGAACGCTCCCAGAGTCAAGAGGATGAAGGCAACGAGGAGCACCGAGAAGGTGAGGAAAAGGGCGTTGCTGACCTGGGAGCTGGCGAACCACATGTAGACGGTGAAGATGGTCCACCCCAGCAGGAAGATTCCCACCCCGACGTGCCTGTCGTCGCCCATGTCTTCCGTGGCGTAGGTGATCAGGTACCAGAAGCTCAGCCAGAAGCCACCATATGAGGAGAAGGCTGTGGCCCCGAAGACGTTCCCTTTGAGGAACTCCCACATACCGGCGGCGAGTTGGGTGAGGCCGCCGTAGAACAGTGCCACTCCGAGGACGGCGGCTTCCGCCTCCACCGATATGAATCCGGCGTTGGCGCTGGACAGGATGAATGTTGTGAGCGCGAAGGCTGCCAGACCCAGGGGTCCGGGGTCGGCGATGTGGGCGCCTCGGTGAACGGGTACAGCGATTTCGTAGGGGTCGTCTTCGGTGTACGACATCCGCTGGCCTCTTTCGGAGGGAAAGCGACCCGGCGCAAGCTCCCGGGCCCCCTTCGGATGGTTTCGAGTACGTCCAGTGTGCCCCCGGACCGCGTGATCCTGCAGCCGTCTCGGTGGTCTGTGTTGCGTGAGATCCGTTCTCGTGGCGGTCGCCCGACCCCGACCCTCGGACGTAATGTGAGGACATTCGCAACAGCGGTGCCCGAAGGGAAGGTCCGTCCCATGTCGATCGATATCCAACAACCGCGTGCGTACGACCTCGTGACCAGCTCCATCCGGGTCGGCGGGATGGCCGGCGGTGCATTCGAGGCCACCTTCAACTATCGGATCCATGAGGGACACGATGAGTTCACCGGGTCGTTCATGGCGGGGGACGGTGCCGGCGGACACGGACAGTTCCAGTTGATCGTCGATGTGTCGGGGGCGGCGTTCCAGCTCGACCGGGTCTTCGTCGAAGTGTTCTGGACCTCGCCCGAGGACGGATCCGAACTCGGCAAGGTCGTCGTGCCGGTGATCCTGGGACCGAAGATCGTCGCCGGTTATCAAAATTGGCTCTACTGCTCTGAATGTGGATGACCAGACGTGTGGTATGCCCGCGTGTCGGTAAGGGTGGGCGCACGGGCCGCTCGTAGGGTCGAAAGCTCCTACACCGTCCACCCACTGGAGCCGACCCGTGC
>NZ_JAUZMZ010000118.1:0-15570 GCF_036327435.1 Rhodococcus chondri
GCATGAACACCATCGCCTCGGCCATCTGGTTGATCCCGGCCCTTCCGCTGCTCGGCGCCGCCGTGCTGCTGCTCGCCGGACGACGCAGCGACCCGTGGGGACACCTGCTCGGCTGCGCCACCGCGCTGGTCTCGTTCGTGCTCGCCGTGGTCGCGTTCGTGGCGATGCTCGGACGGGACACGGGCGAGCGGACCGTGCAGCAGACGCTCTACGAGTGGGTGCCGGTCGCGGAGTTGCAGGTGGACTTCGGGCTCCGGCTGGACCAGCTGTCGATGTGCTTCGTGCTGCTGATCACCGGGGTGGGAACACTCATCCACATCTACTCGATCGGGTACATGGCGCACGACGACGACCGCCGCCGCTTCTTCGGCTACCTCAACCTGTTCCTCGCGGCGATGCTCGTGCTCGTTCTCGCCGACAACTTCCTCGTGCTCTACCTCGGCTGGGAGGGTGTCGGTCTCGCGTCGTATCTGCTCATCGGTTTCTGGCAGCACAAACCGAGTGCCGCGACAGCCGCGAAGAAGGCATTCGTCGTCAACCGGGTCGGGGACATCGGCCTGCTCGTCGCCATCATGATTATGTTCGCGACCTTCGGCACCCTGTCCTACAACGAGGTGTTCGCCGCCGTCCCCGCCGCCGGGGAGGGCGTGCTCACCGCGATCGGGCTCACACTGCTGCTCGCCGCGTGCGCCAAGTCCGCGCAGCTGCCACTGCAGTCGTGGCTCGGTGACGCCATGGAGGGCCCCACCCCGGTTTCGGCGCTGATCCACGCCGCGACGATGGTCACGGCCGGTGTCTATCTCATCACCCGCGCGAACGCGATCTTCGACGCCGCTCCCGCCGCCCGGCTGGCCGTCGTCATCGTCGGGGCGGCCACCCTCCTGTTCGGGGCGATCATCGGCTGCGCCAAGGACGACATCAAGAAGGCGCTCGCCGCCTCGACGATGAGCCAGATCGGCTACATGGTGCTCGCGGCGGGGCTGGGCCCCGCCGGATACGCGTTCGCGATCCTGCACCTGCTCACCCACGGATTCTTCAAAGCAGGGTTGTTCCTCGGCGCGGGTTCGGTCATGCACGCCATGAACGACGAGACGGACATTCGCCGCTTCGGCGCGCTGCGCACGGTCATGCCGCTCACCTTCGTCACCTTCGGGCTCGGTTATCTCGCCATCATCGGCATTCCTCCGTTCGCGGGATTCTTCTCGAAGGACAAGATCATCGAGGTCGCCTTCGCCGAGGGCGGTGCCAAAGGCATCGTGCTGGGAGTCGCGGCGCTGCTCGGTGCGGGACTGACCGCGTTCTACATGACCCGCGTGATGATCCTGACCTTCCTCGGCGAGCGGCGATGGGCCGCGGACGCCGAACCGCACGAGTCACCGGGGGTGATGGTGTGGCCGATGATCCTGCTCGCGGTCGGCTCGGTCACCGCGGGCGGCCTGCTCGTACTCGGCGGAGGGTTGCAGCACTGGCTCGAACCGGTCGTCGGCTCCCACCCGCACGAGGGCGGGCTGCCGGTGTGGGTGACCACCGCCCTGACGCTGGCGGTGGTGATCACCGGCGTGGCCGTCGCGTACCGGCAGTACGCGACGCGGGACGTCCCCGCGACCGCGCCGACCGCGGTGTCGGCAGCGACCGTCGCCGCCCGCCGCGACCTCTACGGCGACGCGGTCAACGAGGCGGTATTCATGCGTCCCGGCGGGAAATTGGTCGACGCCCTGGGCCTTGTCGAGAACAACGGTATCGACGGTTTCGTCAGCGGTGCCTCCACCTCGATCGGCGCAGGCTCAGGCCGCTTGCGTCGGCTGCAGACCGGCTTCGTCCGGTCGTACGCCCTCTACATGTTCGGCGGCGCGACCGTGGTGGTCGCGGCGCTGATGCTGGTGAGGCTGTGATGGGGGTGGCGCAATGAACCAATTTCCGTGGCTGACCGTCCTGTGGGCCGTGCCGGTCGTCGGGGCCGTCGCGATCCTGGCGATGCCGGCGCGCATGCGTTCGCTCGCGAAGGTGGTCGCGCTCGGTGCCGCACTGGTGGTGCTCGCGCTGGCCGCTGTGCTCGCCGTGCGGTTCGACCCGGCGGGAGAGCAGTTCCAGTTCGTCGAATCCCACTCGTGGATCCCGGCATTCGGCGCCCGATACGCGGTAGGACTCGATGGGATCGCCCTGGTACTGGTATTGCTCACCGCGGTATTGGTACCGGTGCTCCTGATCGCCGGTTGGCACGACGACCGCATCGTGCTGGCCGAGGCGGCGCCGGGCACCCGGGCACGCGCAGCCCACACGTACGTAGCGCTGATCCTGTTGGTGGAAGCGATGGTGCTGCTCTCGTTCACCGCGCTCGACATCCTACTGTTCTATGTGTTCTTCGAGGCCATGCTGATCCCGATGTACTTCCTCATCGGCGGGTTCGGTGGTCGCGGGACCGAACGCGCCCGGCGATCCCGCGCAGCGGTCAAGTTCCTGCTCTACAACCTGCTCGGTGGCCTGATCATGCTGGCCGCGGTGATCGGGCTGTACGTGGTCACGGCCCGGGCGGGGCTGGGGGCATCGGAGTCGGTGGGCACCTTCGACTTCCGGGTCGTCGCCGAAGCGGCAGCATCGGGGGAACTGGGCGTCGGTCCGGGGGTCCTCAACGCCGTCTTCGTCGGTTTCATGTTCGCATTCGCGGTCAAGGCGCCGCTGTGGCCGCTGCACAGCTGGCTGCCCGACGCTGCGGTGCAGACGACACCGGCGTCCGCGGTGCTGATGATGGCCGTCGTCGACAAGGTGGGCACGTTCGGCATGCTCCGCTACTGCCTGCAGCTGTTTCCCGACGCCTCCGTGTATTTCGCGCCGGTGGTCGTCGGCCTCTCGGTGATCGGCATCGTCTACGGCGCGATGCTCGCGATCGGCCAGACCGATGTGATGCGGCTGATCGCCTACACGTCGATCTCCCACTTCGGGTTCATCATCCTCGGCATCTTCGCCATGACCAGCCAGGGTCAGGCCGGATCCACCCTGTACATGGTCAACCACGGAATCTCCACCGCAGCACTGTTCCTCGTCGCCGGCTTCCTCGTCTCCCGTCGCGGCACGCGTCTGATCGCCGCGTACGGCGGAGTGCAGAAGATCGCCCCCGTCCTCGCCGGCACATTCCTCGTCGCGGGTCTCGCCACACTGTCTCTGCCGGGCCTTGCGCCGTTCGTGAGCGAATTCCTGGTGTTCGTCGGCACCTATCCGCGATACCAGGTGGCCGCGGTGATCGCGACGATCGCACTCGTGTTGTCGGCGCTGTACGTGCTCTGGCTGTATCAGCGCATGATGGGCGGACCCGTACGGCACCCGGAACCCCAGGTGGCCGCACCGCACGACACCGACCACCCGCGGTCCGGGTCGCGCATGCCCGACGACGGTCACGGCACCGCGATCACCGATCTGGTTCCCCGCGAAATCCTCGTGATGGCACCGCTGATCGCGCTGCTCATCCTGCTCGGCGTGTACCCGAAGCCCGCGCTGGACGTCATCACCCCGGCCGTCGACCACACGCTGGTCTCGGTCGATCAGCAGGATCCGGGACCGACGGTGCCCGGCGACCGACCTGTGGCCGGAGCGGTATCCGGCGAGGATCCCGAAGGAGGTGGACACGAATGAGCTTCGACGGGACGCTGCTCGCGCAATCGCTGCCCGCACCGGACATCGAGTACGGCGCGCTCGCACCCATGCTGATCGTCTTCGGTGTCGCAGTGGCGGGGGTGATCGTCGAGGCGTTCGTTCCGGCACGTGCCCGGTATGCGAGCCACCTCGTGTTGAGTTTCGGGGGACTGGTCGCTGCGTTCGTCGCGGTGGTGCTGCTCGCCGGGACCGCTCGCAGCGCGGTGCTCGGTGCCGTCGTGGTGGACGGACCGACGCTGTTCCTGCAGGGATCGATACTCGTGGTTGCGATCCTGTCGGTCGCCCTCATCGCCGAGCGCGGTGTCGAAAGCAGGTCCGTGCGCGCGGACAGGGTGGCGACGGCAGCGCTTCCCGCGCGGTCCGACGCCTTCACCCCCGCCGCGTCCGCGCTGCCCGGCAGCACCGCCGAGCGGCAGGCGACCGAGGCGGGCGTCACCCGCACCGAGGTGTACCCGCTGACCCTCTTCGCGGTCGGCGGCATGCTGCTGTTCCCGGCTGCGGGTGATCTGCTGACGATGTTCGTGGCCCTCGAGGTCCTGTCGCTGCCGTTGTATCTGCTGTGCGGCCTCGCGCGGCGGCGTCGGCTGCTCTCGCAGGAAGCGGCGTTGAAGTACTTTCTGCTGGGCGCGTTTTCGTCGGCGTTCTTCGTCTACGGTGTCGCATTGCTCTACGGTTACGCGGGCACCGTGCGGCTGACGGGGATCGCCGATGCCATCGAAACGGGCGCCGGCAACGACAATATGGCCCTCATCGGCATCGGGTTGCTCGCGGTCGGGTTGCTGTTCAAAATCGGTGCGGTGCCGTTCCATTCGTGGACGCCGGACGTCTACCAGGGCGCGCCCACACCGGTGACGGCGTTCATGGCCACAGCCACCAAGATCGCGGCGTTCGGGGCGATGCTGCGCGTCTTCTACGTCGCGGTGCCGGGGCTGCAGGACGACTGGCGCCCGATTCTGTGGGCGGTCGCGATCGCCACCATGGTGGTGGGCGCGGTGCTCGCGGTGTCGCAGACCGACGTCAAGCGGATGCTCGCGTACTCGGCGATCAGCCACACCGGGTTCGTCGTCACCGGGCTGATCGCCGCCAACCCGGCCGGAGTGTCGTCGACGCTGTTCTATCTGCTGGCCTACGGTTTCGGCACCGCCGGGGTGTTCGCGGTGGTCACGCTCGTGCGCGATCCCGACGGGGAGGCGTGGGAGTTGTCGCGCTGGGCGGGGATCGGCAGGCGCTCCCCGCTGCTCGGGGCGCTGTTCGCGCTGTTTCTGCTCTCGCTCGCCGGTATTCCGCTCACCAGCGGCTTCATCGCCAAGTTCGCCGTGTTCGGTGCCGCGATCGCCGGCGGCGCGGTCCCGCTCGTGATCGTCGGCGTGCTCGCCAGCGCCGTCGCCGCGTACTTCTACGTGCGGGTGATCGTGCTGATGTTCTTCGACGAACCCCCCGCGGACGCGCCGACCCTGGTGGTGCCGAGTGTGCTGACCTCGGGGGTCGTCGCGATCTCCGCGATCGCCACGGTGCTCTTGGGTGTCGTTCCCCAGCCGGTGCTCGATCTGGCCGAGCAGGCGGCGGTCTTCCTGCACTGACGGCGTGACGGGCCGGGTCTACCCCGTCGCGTTCGACTGCGTCCGTCCCACATCGGTCCACACCGCCCGGCCGCGGTGTACCACGGTGCTCGCGCCGCGCTCGACGACGTCGTCGAACGCCGCGATCAGACCCCGCGGGAACCATCGCGCTGTGCGGTCGGGGGTCGAGGCCACGACGGTGAGGTTCCGCGTTCTCGCGGTGGTGGCGAGCTCGGTCAGCAACCGGCCACCTGCCTCGTCGAGCGCAGCGACCGTCTGCGTCAGGTCCGCCACGAGCAGTAGTCGACGCGGTCCGGGAGCAGCCGACGCGAGTGTGGTCAGCATGCGCGCGATCGCGTCGGGTGTGCGGGCGCCGTGGGCGCGGCCCGGCCGGTCGAGGCCGCCGAGCCAGTCGTAACGTCCGCAGGGGTCGGCCACGAACAGTTCATGGGTGCAGCCGGCCAGCGCGGTCGTCGCCATGAGAGTCAGGGGCAGGTCGGGGGAGAGCCGCTCGGCGCGCTGGTGGACGAGCAGGTTGCGACCCGCAGACAGGCTCCACCGCACGGCAGCGCCGTGGCTGTCGCGGCCGAACGGGACGTCGATGCGCTCGGAGTGTCCGATGCCCGGACACCGCGACCTGCTGCGGACGAGGTCGTCGCCGCGACCCCTACCCGGGTACGACAGAACAGGGCCTGCGCAGCGGCGATGGGGGGTCGGAACGACGGGTGGCGTCATGGGATGGTCCGTTTCGTGTCGAGGTGCTCCGAAACTACGTTCGATACCTGCGCACGGTAGCGGGCCCCACCGACACGTTCGAAAGCACTCCTACCCGAGGGCCTGCGCCGCGAGGGTTTCCGACGGCAACCACTGCGCTCCGAAGAGTTCGGCGATCGTGTCGAATGTGCTCGTGTCGCCGTCGACCGACGCCGCGGTCACCAGCAGGCGCTGCACCATCGTGGCGGCGGCCCGCTCCTCGACGGTGCCCTCGCTGTACAACAGGAACCACGGGCACACCTGGTGATCGCGGTGCGCACGCCCGATCGTCTGGCGCGCGGCGATACCCGAATACCGCGGCTGGTGGAACAACCCGATGCGCGGCGCCGCGCTCGCGTACGTGCCGTCGGAGAGATGTTCGTTCGCGTGCAGACTGATCGCCGTCGTCGTGGTGAACACGCAGACCGGCGCATGGCCGCGCTGGAACCGCAATCGCTGCTCCTCGGCATCCGGGCGTCCCCCGAAGATCCGAGCCACCGCGATTCCGCGTTCCTCCAGCGCATCGGCGAGCGGACCGGCCGCGGTCGTCACCATCTCCGCGGCGATCAGCACCTGATAACCGCGGTCGACATACGCCGCGGCCAGCTCGACCGTGTACGGCACCCGGATCATCCCGGCCTTCTGCCGGAACCGCAGCAACGCGGCAAGACCGCGCGCGGTGTCCGAACCGGTGCGGGCAACCCCCATTTCCTGCCGGAACTCGCCCCACTCGAGGTCGTACCGGGCCTGCTCGGCAGGGGTCAGTTCGACGCCGAGCCCGTCGATCGGAGCCGGACCCCACGGCGAATCGCGGTGGAGCAGCAGCGGCGGGTCGTGGTCGGTGAGCCACCTGCGCCCGGCGCCCACGGCCTTCGCCTGCAGCGCCGGCGAACCGGTCGCCTCGCCGGACCACTGCCATTTGCCGAAGCACCGTTCGAGGGGGATCCCGGCCTGCACCAGACGCGCGCCGAAATCGTCCCACTCGGCCGGACTCTCACCGTGGACCTGCGCGAACAGCGACGACAGGTAGCGCCATTCGCCCGGATGATGCCCGGGGGTCGCGGTGACCGCGATGAGGAAAGGTGCCTTGCCCGGCGGCGCGAGCATTTTGGTGACGCGCCGCATGTACGTGGTGCGCTGCGAGTCGTGCCGAAAGTTCTGCGCTTCGTCGGCGATGACGACGTCGAAGGAGAACTTGGGCCGGCCGTTCGCGGCGATCAGCTTCTTCAACTGGTCGGGGGAGCAGATCAGCCAGCGGTAGCCGCCGTCACCGACCGCGGCGATGCTCGCCCGCCACGACGGGATCGTGATCGCGACAGGACGATCCACGATGACGAGAACGCTGACGCCTCCGCGGTCGGCCAGCACCGATTTCGCGCCGAGCACTGCGGAAATCGTCTTTCCCATCCCGACATCGTCGAACAGGGCCGCGGCCCGCATCTTGTGATGCGCAGCCGTCGCGATGAACTGTGCTGCTCGGAGTTGCTCGGCACGTGGTGCTTTCGGCGCCGCGACGGCGGAGGGACTCGGGGTGCCGTTTACTTCGTCTTCGACCCACTGCTGATAGCTGTACGGCTTGGCAGCGAACGGCGCCAACGTCGCCGGGAGTTCGCGTCCGAGGTAAAGATGGCTGCGCAACTTCCTGTCCCACGTGGCGCCGGGTGCACTCGTGCGGTGCGGGACGTCGAGCACCCATACCCGTTCGCCGGAGCCCGCAGTGGGCCGTGGAGCAGCTTTATGAGCCGGACGACGTCGGGAGGTGACCACCTGGCGAGTTCAGTCCTGCCGTTCGAAGGTGATCATCAGGCCTTCCACACCGCCCGGGCCGAGACGGCCCTTGATGTCGGTGGAGGTGATTGCTTTGAGCTGCCACCCTTGCCGGGCGTGCTCGTTGAGAATCTCTTCGAGTCTGTCGCCGGACATCTTGCCGCCGATCATCTTCTCGCGGAGCTCGACAACCTTGTACGAATACACAGTGACTCCCTCGCATCGGGCCCGATCGGCCATGCGCCGTCGATACCTCGGTACCTCGGCCCGAAACCGAACTTACCCGGGAGTGCCCTGCGCGAGAGAAGATTCGGTGACGCCGGAGCCGGCCCTGCTGGTGCCCCCGGTCAGACTCGAACTGACACTGTACGGGTTTTGAATCCGTTTCCTCTGCCAATTGGGATACGGGGGCGTGGTGCGGAGACCACTGTAAGGGATCGGGCGCAGTGGTCAAACACCGGTACCCTTCAAACGTTCGACCTCCATCCGGGGGCAGCCAGACCGAAATGGGAAGGGCCGACGATGACAGCCGCGCCGCACGACAACACCACCGGAGCCAAGAGGGTCGTGGTCGCCGAAGACGAGGCGCTGATCAGGCTCGATCTGGTCGAGATGCTGCGCGAAGAAGGCTACGACGTGGTGGGCGAGGCCGGGGACGGCCAGCGTGCTGTCGAACTCGCCGAGGAGTTCACCCCGGATCTGGTCATCATGGATGTGAAGATGCCGCGACGGGACGGCATCGACGCAGCCTCGGAGATCGCGCAGAAGCGCATCGCACCTGTGGTTATTCTCACAGCCTTCAGTCAGCGCGAGCTCGTCGAGCGTGCCCGCGACGCGGGGGCGATGGCATACCTCGTCAAACCCTTCTCCAAGAGCGACCTCGTGCCCGCGATCGAGGTGGCCGTGAGCCGGTTCGCCGAACTGCGCGAACTCGAACGCGAAATCGCGGGTCTGTCCGAACGCTTCGAGGCCCGCAAACTCGTCGACCGGGCGAAGGCCATCCTCATGGAAAAGCATGCGATGACCGAACCGGAGGCGTTCCGCTGGATCCAGCGGGCGGCGATGGATCGCCGGACCACGATGAAACACGTCGCCGAAGTGATCATCGAAACGATCGGTGAGGACGCCGTCGGCTGAGCACGGCGGCACGTTACATCGACGTCAATATCTCCCGCTGAATATAACGGTCGGATCACAACGATTTCGGCCGGGTTCGCGCACGCACTTCGACCGCTATGTTTCGACGACACCCGGCAAAATGCCGGAATTGCGTTGCAGGTGATCGAAGGAGAGTTGGATGGCAAGACGGACCCTCGTCCGCGCCGCGGCGGTGCTCGGTGCGGCGGCGCTGGTACTCGCGGGCTGCAGCTCGGACGGCGACGACTCCGCAACGAGCGCCACCGACGACGGGGAGACGGCTGCGGCCGAGACCACCGTCGAAACCGACTGTGAGCCCGCGCAGGCCACCGCAGGTGACACCCCGGCGACCGGGCCGTTGAAGATCGGAACCCTGCTTCCCGAAACCGGAAGCCTTGCCTTCCTGGGCCCGCCCGAAGTCGCGGCGGTCCGGCTGGCCGTCGACGAAGTCAACGGCGCCGGAGGTGTGCTCGGACAGCCGGTGGAACTCATTCCCGGCGACTCGGGGGACACCACCACCGACACCGCCAATTCCACCGTCGACCGCGAACTCGCCGCCGGAACCCAGGTGATCGTGGGCGCGGCGTCGTCGTCGGTCTCGCTGAAGGTCATCGACAAGATCACCAGCGCGGGGGTCGTGATGTTCTCCCCGGCGAACACCTCCGACCAGTTCGTCTGCTACGCGGATCGGGGCATGTATTTCCGCACCGCGCCCACCGACGTACTGCAGGCGCAGGCACTGGCGCAGCTGATCGCCGCCGACGGCGCGCAGCGGGTCTCGATTCTGGCTCTCAACGACCCCTACGGCACGGGGCTCGCCGAGAACACCGCCGCCAACCTCGCCGAAGCCGGCATCGCCGAAGACCAGATCCAGAAGATCATCTACGACCCCAACGCGCAGTCGTTCAACGCCGAGGTCGACCAGGTCGCGAACTTCGCTCCGGATGCGGTGGCTCTCATCGGCTTCGAGGAATCGGCGAAGATCATCACCCGCATGCACGAGGTGGGCATCGGACCGTCCGACGGCACGCCCGTCTTCGGTGTCGACGGCAACATGGGCAACGCGCTGGGTGCGAACGTGGCCGCGGGACTGCTCGAGGGGATGTCCGGCACCACACCGTTGACCGATACCGGCGAGGAATTCCGTCAGCGCCTGCTCGCCGTCGATCCGGCGCTGATCGACTTCAACTACTCCGGTGAATCGTACGACGCGGTGGTCATCTCGGCGCTGGCCGCGGAACAGGCGGGCTCCACGGCCGGAGTGGACATCGCCGCGAACATCAACGACGTGACCAAGGACGGCACCAAGTGCACCACATTCCAGCAGTGCGCCGATCTCGTGCGGTCCGGTGAGAACATCGACTACGACGGCGTCACCGGCGAATTGAGCTTCGTCGACGCCGGTGAGCCGGGAGTCGGCTCCTACGGGCACCTCGTGTTCGGGCCGGACAACAAGCTGACCACCGAGGATTACATCGTGGTCGGCGGCTGACGGTCGCTTTTGCACCGGCGGGGCCGGCATTCGTGTGAATGCCGGCCCGTCTTGCTGTGCCCGGTACCGCTCAGCGTCGCTTCTTCTCCTTGCTGCCGGCGAGGGTGCCGAGGTACAGCTCGATCACCTTCGGGTCGTGCATCAGGTTCGCCCCCGTGTCGGTGTAGGCGTTGCGGCCCTGGTCCAGCACGTACCCGCGGTCACAGATCTGCAGGCACCGCCGTGCGTTCTGCTCGACCATGATGATCGACACCCCGGCGGCATTGATCTTCTTGCAGCGGATGAACACTTCGTCCTGGAACATCGGGGACAGCCCGGCGGACGGCTCGTCGAGCAGCAGCACCGACGGGTCCATCATCAGGGCACGTCCCATCGCCACCATCTGACGTTCACCACCGGACAGGGCCCCGGCCTTGGTCTTCCGCCGTTCCCCCAGCAACGGGAACAGTTCCGCGACCCGGTCGAACTGGGCGGCGAACTTCTTGGGACGCAAATAGATTCCCATCTCGAGGTTTTCCTCGATGGTGAGCGAGGGAAAGACGTTCTGCGTCTGCGGCACGTATCCGACACCGTTGCGCACCAGCACGTGTGCGGGTGCGGACGTGATCGAATCGCCGCGGAGCGTGATCTCCCCGCGCCGCACGGGTATCAATCCGAACAGAGCCTTGAGCAGGGTGGATTTTCCGGCGCCGTTGGGCCCGATGATGCCTACGATTTCCCCCTCGCGCAGAAAGAAGTTGCAGCCTCGCAGGATGTCGACACCGGGGAAGTATCCGGCGACGAGGTCGTCGGCGCGGAGCAGCGCGCCCTCGGCGAGCCGTGCGTGTTCCTCGGCGGTAGCGGATCGCTCGGCCGGCGTCATGCCTTCCGGAGGTGCCGGCGGGGAAGAGGTGTCGCTCATCGGCTCTCCTGGGTTCATCGGTTCTCCGGGGTTCCGGGCTCGTCCGTCTCGGGCTGTGCGGTGCGGCTCGCCGAATCGGACGGAACGGCGACGGGCACATCCTGGCCGGACAGGTCGGCACCGGCGGCGAGTGCCTGCACCTCGGCTTCCTCGAGCGCCTCGGCGAGCACGGCGGTCGCGCCCACGGGATTGCCGGCCTCGTCGAACTCGAGTGCCTGGTCGTGGTGACTGCCGAGATAGGCATCGACGACCGCACTGTTGCCGGACAGCTCGTCCGGCGGGGCCTCGGCGATGACCGAGCCCTGGGCCATCACCACCACCCAGTCGGAGATGTCGCGGATGACGTCCATGTCGTGCTCGACGAAGACCACGGTCATCCCGTCGTCGCGCAACGACTTGATGTGGCCGAGCAGACGCTGCGTGAGTGCGGGGTTGACCCCGGCCATGGGTTCGTCGAGCATCACCACCGTCGGATCGGTCATCAGTGCCCGTGCCATCTCGAGCAGTTTCCGTTGGCCACCGGACAGCGAACCGGCGAGATCGTCGGCCTTCCCGGCGAGGTCGAACCGGGCGAGCAGGTCGTACGCGCGGTCGGTGATCTCGCGTTCCTGCGCGCGCCACGTCCACGGCAACAGCGCACCGAGCATGCGTTCGCCGCGTTGGTGCCGGGCGCCGAGCCGGACGTTGTCGAGGACGGTCATCTTCGACAGCGACTTGGTCAGCTGGAAGGTCCGGACGATGCCACGCCGGGCGACGTGATGGGGATGGAGCCGTCCGAGGGAGGCGCCGTCCATGCTCCACGTGCCGGTGTCGACGCGGTCGAACCCGGTCAGCAGGTTGAACAAGGTCGTCTTGCCCGCGCCGTTGGGTCCGATCAGCCCGGTGATACATCCCCGCTGGATCTCCAGATGGGCGACGTCGACGGCTTTGAGCCCCCCGAACGTGCGGGAGATGTTGTCGACCACGAGAATCGGATCGGGTTTGCCGGCGCCGGGCTCCTGTGGGACGCCGGCGAACATGGCCGCCCGCTCGGCGGCGCCGAGCGGTGTCGTGAGTTCGGTGTCAGGCATCGAGCTGGACCTCCCGCTTGCTTCCGAGTATGCCCTGCGGCCGAAAGACCATCATCACGGAGATGAGGACACCGAGCAGCACGAACCGCAGTGCGCCCACCTGCTGTTCGGTGAACGGGAGCAGCGGATCCGGTCCCGAGATCGTCTGCCGCAGAATCGCATCCGGGATGGTCAGCAGGAACCAGAACAGCATTGCTCCCAGCACCGGGCCGAACACCGTGGCCGCGCCGCCCAGGATCAGCGCGCCGAAGGCGAAGAACGTCTGCGCAGTCGAGTAGAAGTCGGGATTGATCGACTTGGTCTGCAACGCGTTGAACACGCCGCCGAGCCCGCCGATCATGCCGCCCAGCACGAGAGCCTGCATCTTGTAGACGAACACGTTCTTGCCCAGCGACCGGGCGGCGTCCTCGTCCTCGCGCACCGCTTTGAGCACGCGGCCCCACGGACTGTGGCTGAGCAGATACACGAGCCCGCACAGCAGCAGCACGAGGGTCCAGCCCACCACCATCGCCCACAGGTCGTCACCGTAGAACTTCATGCCGAGCAGCGAGTACTGCCGTCCCGAATCGAACGGGCTCAGGGCGGTGAACGGGTCGGCGAAACCCCACAGGCCCCGCGTGGACCCGGTCACGGAGTCGGATGCGGTCGAGCGGAACACCAGCCGCAGGATCTCGGCGGCGGCGATCGTGGCGATCGCCAGGTAGTCGGCGCGCAGGCGCAGCGTGGGTATCCCCAGCACGAGCGCGAGCAGCCCGGACAGGGCGAGACCGACGAGGATGCCGACCCACAGAGGCTGGTCGTAGGTGACGGTCATGATGCCCACGCCGTACCCGCCGAGCAGCGCAAATCCGATCTGGCCGAAGTTCAGCAGCCCCGCGTAGCCGAAGTGCAGATTGAGGCCGATCGCGAGCAGCGCATAGAAGATGGCCGAGGGGCCGATCAGCTGTGCAAACGAAACCTGCAGAATAGCAAGGATATCCATGGATCACCCGATCCTTGTTCGACTGCCGAGGATGCCCTGCGGGCGAATGACCAGAATGACGATGAGCACCAGCAGGCCACCGATGTACTTCAGGTCCGGATTGATCACCAACGTCGACAGCTGCACCAGCAGACCCACGACGACGCAGCCGAGCAGCGCGCCGTACGCGGTACCGAGACCACCGAGGATGATGCCGGCGAACATCAGCAGCAGAAGCTTGAAACCCATCTCCCACTGCACCCGTCCACCGAGTTCGGAGAGGCCGAACAGCACACCGCCGAGCGCGGCGAGTCCGCCGCCGAGACCCCACACGAACCGGACCACCTTCTCGACGTCGATCCCCGACGCCGCGGCCAGATCGCGGTTGTCGGCGACCGCACGCATGGCCTTGCCGATCCGCGTCCGCTGCAACAGGACTGCGACCCCGACGAGCACCACGAGGCTGATGACGATGCAGGCCAGGTTGACCGGTGTGATCGCGAACGGACCCCACACGAGCTGCTGCTGGGCCTGATAGTCGTCGAACGGCTGGGTGCGATCGGAGAAGAACGCGAGGATCAGATAGCGCAGGGCGATGGCGAGGCCGATGGACACCACCAGCTGCGCGATCAACCCGGTACGCCGGCGCCGCAGCGGCGCCCAGATCAGCGCGTCGTTGAGCAGCCCGATGATCACCCCGACCACGATCGCGAGGAGCGTCGCGAGAACGAGCTGGAGTCCCACGGTGACGTTGAAGATCCAGGCCGCGACCGCACCGAGGGTCACCAGTTCGCCGTGCGCGAAGTTCGTCAGGCCGGTCGTCCCGAAGATCAGGCTCAGGCCGACACCGGCGATCGCGATGATCAGGCCGAAACGGAGACCGTCGACGATGGTGCGGATCAGGGTTTCGGCGAACGCGACGGTCGAGCCCGTCCGTGCCTCACCGAACGAGAAGATGACGGTGTTCGTCTGCCCGGCCGCCACCGCGCGCGTGACCGCGGACTGCACACTGACCTCGTCGGGGAGCGACTCGGCGTCGACCTCGAAGGTGTAGGTGCCCGGTGGCACCGTCAGCTCCCACCGGCCGCGCTCCTCGGAGACCGTTTCGGCGACGACCGCGCCGGAGTCGTCCAGGGCACGCACCGTCACACCCTCGAGCCGCTCACCGGCGTTGTTGAGGGTGCCGACCACGCGCTCCCCGTCTTCCACGGTGTCGGGCGGAGCGGGTTCGGGTGTCGTGGCGGGAGTGGACGTCGCGTCGGGAGAAGGGGGCGTGGTCGGTTCCTGCGCTGCGGCGCCACCTGCGCCGACAGCCACGGCAAACACCGCCACCAGCAGGAACATCACCACTCGGACGAGCCGTCGAGGTCTCGACACCCATCGTCGACGTCTCACGGTTGGGGCCACGCAGGTCCTCCAGACAGATCGGTGGGGTCGAGCTCGACGACGGAGGGCCGACGTCGTGGAATCGGACTTTATCGTCTGAGATGACGATCACAGCCGTCTCCGTCATTTCCGCGGGGTATCGATCCGGTTTTCTGCGCAACAACCATGTTTCCGGCGCGGACACAGCGACGAAGAGTCGGCGTCTTCGTCGCTGTCGGGACTGGTCCCTAGACTGGCTGCCGTGACCCGTGCATCCTCCTCGACCACAACCCCCGCGGCCCCCGCCGGCCGCCCGACTCTCCTGCTCCTCGACGGACACTCTCTGGCCTTCCGCGCGTTCTATGCGCTCCCCGCCGAGAACTTCAAGACCACCAGCGGGCAGACCACCAACGCGGTGTACGGGTTCACCTCCATGCTCATCAACCTGCTGCGCGACGAACAACCCACCCATGTCGCGGCCGCGTTCGACGTCAGCCGCAAGACCTTCCGCGCCGAGCTGTACGCCGCGTATAAGGCCCAGCGCAGCGCCGCCCCCGACGATTTCAAGGGCCAGATCGACATCACCAAGGAAGTCCTGGGCGCCATGGGCATCCCGGTGATGGCGGAAGAAGGCTACGAAGCCGACGACATCATCGCCACCCTCGCCACACAGGCCGCCGAAATCGGGTACCGGGTCCTCGTCGTCACCGGCGACCGTGACGCGCTGCAACTCGTCACCGACGACATCACCGTGCTGTACCCGAAGCGCGGCGTCTCCGACCTGACCCGCTTCACCCCGGTCGCTGTGGAGGAGAAGTACGGACTGACTCCGCTCCAGTACCCGGATTTCGCCGCGCTGCGCGGAGACCCGAGCGACAAGCTGCCCGGGAGCGCGGGGGTGGGGGAGAAGAGCGCCG
>NZ_JAUZMZ010000119.1:0-15532 GCF_036327435.1 Rhodococcus chondri
GAGACGAGATCCGCGAACTCACCCTCGGGTTTCTGCTCGGCGTCCGCAAACGCACCGACGAGGAGTCGGCGCTGACGCTCGCGCGCAAGCAGCTCACCGGAATCGCGGGATTGGCCTCCGAACGCATCCGCAACGCGTTGGGTCTGCCCGCGACCCTCGAAGGTCTGGCGACGGTGCTCGACATTCACCCCGTGTTCGCGCCGCAGCAGTACGTCGACCGTTCGATCTCCCTCGAAGACGGCCGGATCGAATTGCGGATCGGACGCCGTGGTGGAGCCGACGCCGACAGTGCCTGGCCCACACTGATCGACTCCGACCACCTCGGTCCGCTCGATGCGCTCGTCCGGGGCGTCGACCCGCACTTCACGGCCCGGGTTCGATCCGAAACCGCGGACGAACTGATCGTCGACGTCGTCCGGACGGACACACCCGCGAAGGAAGCCGGTGAAGTGGCGATCACCCGGTTCAGCACAGGCGCGGACTTCGAATTCGCAGACCGCGGAATACCGTTGCCCCTCATCGTCCTCTGAGCGCCACCGACCTCAGGAGAGCAATACGTGAATGTCGCGCTGTCACGCCGTGCCCTGCTGGGCGGCGTCGCCGCCACCGCTGTTGCCATGTCACTGCCGGCGGTGCCCCGCGCCCGGGCCGCCGTCACCGAAGAACGGCATCGCGCCGTGGTCGTCGGCAGCGGCTTCGGGGGCGCGATCACCGCGATGCACCTCGGCCGCGCCGGTGTGCAGACCCTGGTGCTCGAACGTGGGATCCGCTGGCCCACCGGGCCGAACGCCGACACCTTTCCGCGCATGCTCTCGCCGGACAAGCGCATGTCGTGGCTGTCGCCGATACCGGTGATGACCGGTACGCCGCCCGTCCCGACGGAAGTGTTCACCGGGCTCATGGAACGCGTGCGCGGCAACGGCATGGACATCCTGTGCGGCGCCGGCGTCGGTGGCAGTTCTCTGACGTACCACGGGATGACATTGCAGCCCGACGCCGAAAGGTTTGCGCGGTCGGTGTCGTCGAGGATCGACTACGGACTGCTCGACGCGGAGCACTATCCACGGGTCGCGCGGATGCTGCATATCGCCCCGATCCCGGACGACGTGCTCATGCACGAGCGGTACCGTTCGTCCCGGCAGTTCCTCGACCGCGCAGCAGCCGAGGGCTACGAGACGTTCCGGGTACCGATGTCCATCGATTGGGATTACGCGCGACGCGAGCTCACCGGGGAGCTGAAACCGTCCTACACCACCGGGGACGTCATCTACGGCGTGAACAACGGCGGCAAGTTCTCTGTCGACGTCACCTATCTGGCGGCGGCGGAGGCGACCGGAGCGGTGCACGTCGAGCCGTTGCACCGCGTCAACGACATCGAACGCGCAGCCGACGGTACGTGGATCACCCACGCCGACCGGATCCACACCGACGGAACGGTGCTCGAACGCAAACGCATCGTGTCCGACGCATTGTTTCTCGGAGCGGGATCGGCGGGAACCACACGGCTGCTCCTGAAGGCTCATGCCAAGCGTCTGATCACCGACCTACCCGACGCGGTGGGCACCGGCTGGGGCAACAACGGTGACCGTGTGTATTCGGTGACGACCCCGCTGGTCAGTCCGGGTGCGTTCCAGGGTGGGCCGGCCTGCGTGGGCATGCGCGACAGTTCCGATCCGGCCGGCGCGCTGATGATCGTCACCGGGCCGGTGCCGTTCCCGGCCGATATCGGGACGACGTCGATCATCGGCCTCGGGGTGGTGCCCGGGCAGGGCCGATGGCACTACGACGCAGGCAGGGACGACGCGGTGCTGCAGTGGGACCAGGCATTCGACCGGAACCTGACTCGCGCGATCGAGACACGCATCCGTCGCATCGTCGGGCCGATTGCTGTCATGGTCGACGTGAATGCGGTCGACATCAACACCTTTCATCCCCTGGGTGGGGCACCGCTCGGAACGGTGTGTGACGACGCCGGCCGGATCCTCGGGCAGCGCGGGTTGTATGTCGTCGACGGCGCGAAGGTTCCGGGGTCGACGGGCGCGTGCAATCCGTCGATGACGATTGCGGCGCTCGCGGAGTTCGGTGCCGATGACATCGTTCGCCGCGATGTCGGCACCGTCTTCTGACTGCCCTTTCGGGAAGAGAGGCGAGTCAGCCCTTCGCAGCGGAAATGCCTGCGCGCCGGCCGAAGAAGCTGCCGTCGCCCAGCGATGTCCCGCTCGCATAACCCCAGGCGCACACGCCCGACGTGCACCGGCCGGCCGCGTACAACCCGGGGATGGGTTCGCCGGACACGTGCAGGACCTCGGAATCGACGGTGGTGCGCAGTCCGCCGAGGGTGAATCCCGCGGTGCAGTTGCGCAGGTCCAGGGCGGCGAAGGGGCTTTCGATCGGCTTGACCCATTCGCTCTTCTTGCCGAGGACCGGGTCCGATCCCTGGGCGGCGTGCCTGTTGTACACCTCCACGGTGGCCTGCAACGTCCCCGTCGGCAGACCCATGTCGGATTCGAGTTCTTCGACGGTCTCGGCCACCCACTTCGGCCGGAACCGGAAGAACGGGGTCGAACTGGTTGCTGCGCAACCTTTCTCGTAGGCCACCTCGTCGATCACGAGAAACGCCTGATTGTCGTTCTTCAGCAGCGTCAGCTGGCCGATGCGACCGGGATAGGTGTCTTCCGGTACGTACCGCTGGCCGCGGCCGTTGACGAGGATGCCTCGCGCCATGAGCTGCGGATCGCCGAAGAACGCGACTTCGGTGGCGTCCATGTGCGCGAGGTCGGCACCGAGGGCCTGTGCCATGCGGATGGCACGGCCGTCGTGCTCTTCGATGGCAGCGCCGGGTCGGCCGTTCAATTGCGGCGCGTACGCGGCGACCATTTCCTTGTTGTAGGCGAAGCTGCCGGTGGCGAGGACGACGCCGCGCCGGGCACGCACGCACACCTCCTTGCCGTACTGTTTGGCGACGATACCGACGACCCGGCCGTCGCCGTCGACGATGAGCCGCTGCACACGGACGTCGTATTCTGCTCGGACACCGAGACTTTCGACCACCTGAGACAGCGGCTGCATGAGCATGAAACCGCCGCCCTTCTCTCCGGTGCGCTTGTCGGCCATCTGCGGGACGTGGCCGCGCGGGGCGGGCGTGGCGATCTCGTTGAACGGGGCAGAGTTCTCGCCCCCGGAATACATGAGACCGTCGTCTCCGGGGACTTCCCATCCGGGTTCGCCCCAGAAGCTCTCCTTGAACACGACACCATTGTCGACGAGCCAGTCGTAGTGCGCGACACTGCCATTGCAGTATTCGGCGATCTTGTCCTCGTCTGCCCCGGGCCCGAGGGCCGCAAGCATGAAGGTCTTCATGTTCTCGGCTGTGTCGTCGAATCCGAGGGCTTTCTGCAGTCCGGTGCCGCCGCCCAGGTACACGATGCCGCCGGAGAGCGACGCGGCGCCGCCCCACCCCCCGGTGCGTTCGAGGACCAGCACTTCCGCCCCGGCGCGGGCGGCTTCGATGGCGGCGGACACGCCGGCGATGCCGTATCCGGCGACGACGACGTCGGCCTCGTGATCCCAGGTGGTCACCTGGTCGGCGGGCAGGGGATGCAGGTCGGAGGGCATTGTTCGTCCGTTCTGGATAGGTCGGTCAGGACACGTGGCCGAGCTTGCCGGCGAGCCGGTCGATGTAGGCGACGACGTCGGCCTCATCGCGGTCCGGCAGCCCGAAGATCACCTCGGTGACACCGGCGTCGCGCCACTGGTCGAGTGTGTCGGGGTCGGGACGTCCGGCGAGCGCGATGACTTCGGGTGTTCCGGTACGGCCGGCGTCGGCCCACATCTTGTGCAGACGCCGGACGTTGTCGACGATGTCGCGTTCGGTCGGGGTGGTGATCCAGCCGTCGGCGGAGCGCACGATCCATTCGAAGTTCCTGTCGGTGGCGCCGGCACCGATGAGGAGCGGAGGGCGCGGCTGCTGAACGGGTTTGGGCCAGGCCCAACTCGGTCCGAACGACACGAACTTGCCGTCGTACGATGCTTCCTCCTGTGTCCACAGGGCCTGCATCGCTTCGAGATACTCGCGCAGTGCGGTGCGTCGCTTGGTGGGCGGGACCCCGTGGTCGGCGAGTTCTTCGGCATTCCAGCCGAATCCGGCACCCAGGTTGACGCGGCCACCGGACAGGTGGTCGAGCGAGGCGATGGTTTTGGCGAGAGTGATGGGATCGTGCTCGAGGGGCAGCGCCACGGAGGTGCCCAGTCTGATGGTGGACGTCACGGCCGCGGCGAGACCCAGAGCGACCCACGGGTCCAGGGTGCGCATGTACCGGTCGTCGGGGAGTGTTTCGTTTCCGGTACCCGGATGGGCGGAGGTTCGCCGGACCGGGATGTGGGTGTGTTCGGGAACGTAGAAACTGTCGAACCCGCGGCTCTCTGCGGTTTTCGCGGCGACATCGGGTCGGATACCCCGGTCGCTGGTGAACAGGGTGATTCCGTGGCGCACAGCGGCCCCTCTCATCGTTGACGCAGAAAATGTAACGCGTTCTACCTCTCGATGGAAGGGTTTCCGGACACCTGTCTAGAAATAGCCCCGACGTGATGTCTGCGACCGGTGCGTTGCCGCTGCTGAACTATCCTGGCTTGGAGGCGATGGAAGGTGACTGGATGACGGAGGAGCCGAACGCGGAGGTCCGGCCGGTGAAGCGGTCGGCGACGGCCGTGCCGGGAGCCGATCTCAAACCGGCACAGCGGGCCCGTTACCTGCGCATCATCGAGGCGGCGAGGCAGTTGGCGTCGGAGGGTGGCTACGACGCAGTGCAGATGCGCGCGGTGGCCGAACGCTCGGGCGTCGCGCTGGGCACGGTGTACCGGTACTTCCCCTCCAAGAATCAACTGCTGGTGGTGACCCTGGTCCTGATCTTCGAAGAGGTTGCGGAGCGCTTCGGCGGCGCGGACCTGCCCGGCGACACGGCGCACGAGCGCATCATGGCGGTACTGCGCGGCTCGGTGCAACAACTCGAGAGCGAGCGCAAACTGTACGACGCTCTGGTGCGGGCCGCGATGTTCGCCGACGCATCGTCGGCCGCCGAACTCGACCGGTTGGGCGAGGTACTCACCGAGCTGTTCGCGAACGCGGCAGGTATCGAGACTGTCACCGAGGAAGTGCTCAATGCGGTGCGCATCATCGCTGACGTGTGGATGGCGGGTTTGGTGAGCTGGGTGGCCGGTCGCCAGAGCGTGGACGATGTGATCGCCCATATGGACACCGCCGTCGCGCTGGTCTTCGACCGGCTTGCCCGGTTGCAGCAGACGCGCTGACGCCCTGCTGCAACCGGGGGAGTGGTCGCAAGCAAAGAATTGTCAGGCCGGAACCTCGACGACACCGATTGTCGGGAGGAAGAAGCACGACTTCTCACCGTTCTGCACGGTGCCGAAGACTGCCGCAAGAACCGTGCCCGAGCCGGTGTCGACGGGCGCGACACGGACGCCGCCGAACGGGACGGTGTCGGCGATGAAGCTCGAAATGGCGTTCTTCACGAACGGTTCCGCAGCAGGGGGAAGACCTGCCGGCACAGCCTGATTCGCCGCATCCTCGATGGTGCCCATCGGCACGAACCCGCCCCGCAGGCTGTTGATGTTGAACCAGGCCAGCTGGATTCCGTCGGCGTTCGCATCGTCTTCGAGACCGACGGGAACGAACGCGAAGAGCGTGTTGCCGGGATCGACGATGTTGAGCTTCCGGCCGAGGACGTCCCGGTCCGGCCACGGGCCGGGGAGAGCGCCGGCGACCGCGGGCGCGATTCCGAGGGGCAGGCTGCTGTCGTCGGTGCAGAACGGTGCGCCGGTGGGGTAGAGGAACGGTTCGACGCCCAGCGTGCGGAGGAATTCGATGCCGTCTTGATAGGTGCTGAGCGGCGTCGATTCGGCGACATCGACGAGGCTGCCGCGTGCATCCATGATGGCCCGGGCTGCGGCGACCGCGACCTGATCGGCCCCCGGGTCGGCATGCAGTGCGTCGAGGATCGCGGGCAGCGGGCTCGGCGCCGGGGTCTCGACTGCCGGAGCCTCGACTGCCGGGGGTTCGGCCGGAAGCGGTTGTGCAAGAGCGACGGCGGGCAGCGTGAGGCCGGCGGCCACGGTGAGAGTTGCCGCAGCCGTGAAGTGGCGCATCCGGTGGCGGGTGGTCCTGCGGGTCATAGCTGCTCCTGTGCGATGTCGGCCTCAAGCCTAAGTCTCTAGTAAAGGTTGAGGGTGTCGGGAACCAGAAGAACACAACGGGTGGCACCCTCGCCAGGGCGCCACCCGTTGTGTTACTCAACCGACATTCGCTGCCGAGCGTTACTCGCTCTCGTCGGGGTGCTTGCGCAGGTGCAGAATGCTGAGCGCGAGCCCGCCCCACACCGTCACGAGGGCAAGGATCATCATCGCGATTGCTGTTCCGCTCACAGGTTCTCTCCCGATTCGGCCTTGGTGGTTTCTCGAAGTTCTTCTTCCTCGTACTCGGTGTCGACACCCCTGCGCCACGGAATGAACGACAGAGCGATGGCGAGCACGATCGCCGCTCCCTGCACCGCCCAGCCGAAGGCGAGAACGAGGTCGTCGGGCAGACCGCCGTAGCCCTCACTGATCCGGTCGCGGATCTCGCTGAACAGCATGTACGCGAGAACCAGGGGCGTGATGACGCCGACGAACACGTACCAGGCCATACCCACCTTGAAGGACGACACCGCATTCAGGTGGGTGCGCAGTAGTGGCAGGCGTCGCAGGATCCATGCGATCACGACGACGGCCGTGAATGCCACTCCGACGACGCCGAACTGGTTCGCGAACCGGTCCACCACATCGAGGGTGTTCAGCCCCGTCGTCGTGGGGAACAACAGCAGCGACGTGATCGCGGCCGCCCCACCGATGATCAGCACAGCGGACCCCTTGCCGAGGCCTGTCTTGTCCTGGAACGCGGAGACCGTCACCTGGATGATGCTGATCATCGACGTGAATCCGGCGAACACGAGCGAGCCGAAGAACAGCACACCGAAGATCGGGCCGCCCGGCATTTCCGACACGATGGTGGGGAAGGCGATGAACGCGAGACCGATGCCGCTCGCGACGACCTCGTCGACCGCCACACCCTGGGCCTGTGCCATGAACCCCAGGGCCGAGAAGACGCCGATACCGGCGAGGACTTCGAAGCTCGAGTTGGAAAAGCCGACCACCAGGCCCGAACCCGTCAGGTTCGTCCTGCGCTTGAGGTACGAGGAGTAGGTCAGCATGATGCCGAACGCCACCGACAGAGAGAAGAAGATCTGGGCGTACGCCGCGATCCACACCCCGGTGTCGGTCAGCGCCGACCAGTTGGGGGTGAAAAACGCGTCGAGACCCGCACTCGCTCCGTCGAGCATGAGCGCCCGAACCACGAGGGCCAGGAACAGCACGAGGAGCAGCGGCACGAAGATCCGGCTGGCGTTGCCGATACCGCGCTGCACTCCCAGGACCAGTACCGTGAGGGTGACGACCCAGACCAACAGCAGCGGCCACGCGACACCGGGTACGAAGCTCAGTCCGAACGACGACTCGCCGTCGACGCGGAGGAAGTCCTCGAGGAAGAACCCTTCCGGATCAGCACCCCACGCCTCGGTGACGGAGAAGAAGGTGTAGCGGATCGCCCACGCGACGATCACCGCGTAGTAGACGCCGATGACGAAACAGATCAGAACCTGCCACCAGCCGACGAACTCGCTGCCGCGGCCCAGACGCCGGAACGCGAGCGGCGGCGATCCCCGGAACTTGTGGCCGATCGCGTAGTCGACGAACAGCAGCGGAATACCCGCGGTGAGCAAGGCGACCAGGTACGGGATGAGGAAGGCACCGCCGCCGTTCTCGTACGCGATATACGGAAACCGCCAGATGTTGCCCAAGCCGACGGCCGAGCCGATGGCGGCCATGATGAACACCGACCGGCCCGACCAGACCTCTCGTTTTTGCGCGACCGCAGGCTGTGTCACGAATCAGTCCCTCCACTCGTTCGAATGCCGTCGACGCTAGCGCGCGGCGGGACAACAGTAGTGAAGATCGGCGATGCAGGTGCATTCCGGTCGCGGAGCTGTGTCGCCGGAGTGCGGATCAGGTGTCGTCCCACAGCTTGTCCAGCTCGGGGCCGGGCTCCTCGTCCTCCTCTGCGGACGCACCGCGGTAGCGCAGCGCGAACACGATCCATCCGACGACGGCGATCAGAAGGAAACTGATCAACCGGTACACGACGACCGCGGAGAGTGCCTCCGCACCGCTCATCCCACTGGCCGTCAGGGCGGGCACGAGTACCGCGTCCATGACACCCAGACCCGCGGGAAGCAGAGGGATCGCACGGCTCGTCGCCGTGCCGGCGGCGTACGCGACGGCGATCCCGGCGAGGCTCGGCTCCCCGCCGACCGCGTAGGCGGCGAAGGCAAGGCATGCGCCGTCGCACAGCCAGTTGAACAGCGACCAGCCGAACGCCCGCGCGGCGTGCGGCCGATCCAGCTGCACCGCCCCGATCTGGTCGACGATCTTCTTCCACGCCCGGGCGCCGGCCTCGGCAGGCTTCTTGCGGATCCGGTTCAGCCCGTGCAGGGCGATGAACCCGATCGATTCGAGCGAGCCGGGATTACTCGCCGCGTACTGGATCAGCACCACGAGGACGGCGAGTCCGCCGATCGAGAAGATGAGGGAGAACGGGTTGGTCGTGGCACCGACGAGCAGCGCACCGGACAGTCCGAGCAGTGCGAGCCCGGCCGCCTGCAACAGACCTGCCATTACGAGTTGCCACGTCGCCACGACGGGGGCCGCGCCCCACTTGCGCATCTGCCGGTAGGTGAACGTGGTGGCGACCACCGGGCCGCCGGGCAGCGTCACGCTCATCGAATTCGCGGCGAGGGCCACCGACAGCGACTGGCGCTGTGAGACTTTCACGTCCGCCGCGGAGAGCAACGTGCGCTGTACTCGCGCGAAACTCCACATTTCCATGGTCGACGCCACCACGGCGGCGACTACCCACGCCCAGTGCAGGCTCCCGAGACCACGGACACTGTCGGACAGTTCCGGCCACACCAGAACCACCTCGACGGTGAGTACCACGACCAGAAGCACACCGATGATCCATTTGATGTACCTCCGCCGATTCGGTGTCAGCGCACCGTGGTTCTCGCCGGAATACTCGTCGTCGGCGGGGGTGGTGTCGTCGTCCGCCATCTATTCGGTGGGCCAGTCCGCGAGGGTACGCCGATAGAGGTTCTCCAGGTCCGCGATGCGTTCGGGCAGGTCGGCGCGGGTCCAGTCGCTCACGTCGATCGGTTCCAGGATTGCCACGTCGACAGTGCCCGAGCGCATCAGCGTCGAGTGCTTCCACAGGATCTCCCCGGCGTTGCGGATCACCACCGGCACGATCGGGACCTGCGCCTGCATCGCGATGTGGAACGCGCCCTTCTTGAACCGGCCGATGTCGGGTGTCAGGGAGCGGGTTCCCTCCGGAGCGATGACGACCGACGTGCCGCTTCGCAACGTATCCACGACCGGACCCAGCGCCGCGACTGCCTGGCCGGTGTCGGTGCGGTCCACGAAGGTCGCCCCGACGAATCTGAGGAACGCGCCGAACACCGGATCGTTCGCCATCTCCTTCTTCGTCACGCCGGTGAAGTCGTGTCGCAGGACCTTCGCCAGGATTACGGGATCGAGCTGACTTTGATGGTTGAACACGAACACGGCCGGCCGCCGCGCGAATGCGTTCGCCTCACCCTGGACGCGCACGTCGATGCCCCCCAGCGCCAGCGAGACGTCCGCGCCGATATTGGTGATCGAATCGAGCGCAAGCTTCTTGTTGCGATTGATCAGACCGAGTCCGATTCCGGTCCAAATGGATCCGAACATTCCGCCGTACGCGGCGGCGGTGCGGACCAGCTCTTTCGCTCCCGGGGTGCCGCGCGGACGGAATCTTAGGATCGGCCAGTCCCGTTCGCGTGCGACGCGTTCGAGGGTGCGGTCGGGGTTGGTGGCTGTGGGGTTACCCGTCGACTCCAGGAACTCGACGTCCTCACCACCGTTCGAATAGGTGTAGCTCGATGACGCGTCGAGTCCGTGGTCGTCGATGAAGAGCCGGGATGCAATGGCTTTCCCGCTGCGCCACAACGACTTACCGTTCACCCTGCCGGTCAGGATGCCGTCGGCGACTTCGAGCGGAGTGAACAGGATGTGGTCGACGCCGAGCGCGTCGGCACTGGCCTGGATCTGGTAGCGGGACGCCGACGACGCGATCACGACCGTGTGCCCGGCCGCCTGGTGTGCGCGGAGCAACTGCCACGCTTCGGGGTAGAGGTGCCCGGCGATCGTCGACGTGAACAGGCGTTGCCCGATTTCGTACAACTCGTCTTCGGTGTGGCCGCGCCAGGCGCGGAACGCGATCGCGACGAAACGCTCGAAGTCGTCCTCGGTCTCCGTGCCCCGGATACCGTTGATCATGGTGGCGGCGAGTTCGGAGGCGGTGACCTTGCCTGCCAGCAGGCGGTCGCGGAAGAAATGTACGCCCGAAAACCCGTGCACGATGGTTCCGTCGAAATCGAAGAACGCACCTACCTCCGGCCCCTGCGGGCCGGTCCGTACTCGTTGCAGAGCCTCTGCGAGATTCAACGCTGCGCCTTCCTGTTCGACACGTCGAGCGATTCGGTCAGTGCGACCCGCTCACCGATGGCGAGCAATTGCACCGCGAACTCGCGCCGCTTCTCGCGGACACTCTCGTCCTGGTCGAGCAGTCCGCGGTTGCGTGCCAGCTCCAGCGCGGTCGCGAACAGCTCCGACGATACGGACTCGGGACCGTGCAACCGGCCTTGCAGCAGCATCTGCTGTCCGATCGCGACGCATTCGGCGAGGAACGCGGCACGGTCGATCTCGACCGCGGGGTCGCGATCGGCCAGCCGCTCGGCGACGACGAGTTGCGAGTCGAAGAACGAACGCAGCGTGCGGTGGGTCATGAAGACCCCGGTTTCGACGAGTCTTCCCAGAACCTCCTCCGGTGGAGGCAGCATGTCGCGCCATTCGGGTTCGAGCAGTGCCAGCTCGTCGAGCAGTTCTGCTTCGAACGTCTCGTTGTCGGGAAAGAAGAACTCGAATTTGAGCATGTCGCGGAGCCGGTGCGCCTCCTCCCACGCACCCCGTATCGGCGATGCCCCCGGGTTCTCGCGGGCGTAGAGGACCGCGAGTTCGGCGATCGAGCGGTTCACGAACCAGTGCACGCCGCTGTTGCGGTAGAACGCGGCGACGAGGTGCTGACCCCGCTGGATCGAGTACACCGGCTCGAGACCGCCGGTATAGATCGTCACCACGCCGGCATCGCAGAGCGACTGCAGAACCTCGGCCAGTCCGCCCTCCGCGTCGAGAATCCGCAGTTCGCCCTGCGGCGCCCCCCGGGCGTCGAGATAGCGCCGTACGGGTGCAAGCACCGACCGCACCTCGTCGAGCGTGAGTGCCCGGTCGCGCACGCCGAGCAGAGCGAAGGTCACCAGGCAGTTCACGGTCACGGGGGTATTGCGGTTGATGCCGACGGCGATTTCGAACGCGACCTTCTGCAGCGACTTGCGACGCCTGTCGGCGCGCTCCGATTCGTCTGCCGCGGGGTCGCCGAGGTCGGGATCACCGCTCGCCGCGAGATGGGTGCGCATCGACAGGGGCGCACCGAAATGTACGTAGACATTGCCCGCGCGGCGCCGCTGCCCGCGCGCGTACCGGGCCAGCCACGTCAGTCCTTCCGGTTTCTTCGTCGCACCGGTCTGCTCCGCGGCGACCGCCGCGACTTCGGCGAGTCCTTCGTAGGTGATGGACACCGGGACGAGCATCGCATCCTCCACGCGGCCACTGCGGATCGCGTTGGCGACGTAGTTGAGCAGCCCGAAGCGCGGTGCGCGCAGTTTTCCCGTTCGGGTACGCCCGCCCTCGAAGTACCACTCGAGGTTGAACCGTTTGGACAGCAGGAACGCGAAGTATTCCTCGAGCGCCGCCTTGTACACGGCGTCGTCGCCGAAACTGCGGCGGATGAACACCGTTCCGGTGCGCCGTGCAATCGGGCCGATCGGCCAGAAGGTGAGGTTGGCACCACCCATCAGGTGGTTCGCGGGGAAGTCGTTGTTGGCCAGGATGTCACCTAGCACGAAGGCATCGGCGTACGAGCGGTGCGACGGCAGGAACACGAGGGGATGTCGCCGATTGAGCTCGCGGAGGGTGCGCAGTCCGGCCAGGTCGGCGCGCACCGTCCACGCCGCAGAATGCAGTGGTCGCATCGCCTGTGTGAACAGGTCCGTGACCAGACGCGACTGCACCGCGACGAGCTCGTCGAGCGCGGCGCGCGCCCGCTCCTCCGCCTCCGGGCGCGAAAGACCGGACTCGGCGGCCACCTCGTCCAGGCGGCGCCGGAACGATGCCGAATCCATGATCTGCGCGGCGACGAGGCGCGGTACCTTGTATCGGTCGCCGATCACGGCTCGTTCGGCGCGTTCCAGGGCGACCACCGCCCGCCGTGTCACGTACCGCGCGAGCGCCCCCGCATCCGGGACACCGTCCTCGGCAGCAAGCTGTTCGCGGAGGTCGGTCAGCCGCGCCGGGTGCGCCACCACGATGCGGTGTCGATCGGTGGCCCGGCTCACGAGCCACTTCTGGACCAGCCGGTTGGGATTCCGCGGGTTGGTGAGGGCGAGAATGTCGGAGAACCGGACGCGACGTGCCCCATCCCGTTCCGCCGGCAGCCACACGACCCGTACCGGCAGGACGAGTGGATCGTCGTCCCGGTCGACCAGCTCGGTTGCCAGGACACGGGCGTCGAGATCGAGCACGTCCGGCGGACCGTGCTTCCGGTATTCGGGGGGCACATCGTCGGACCGCAACCATCGCGCGATGAGATCTCGTTCGATCGCCGTCCTCGCCGCCGCGACGATCACGGTCGGTTCTCCGGCCGTACCGGAGCCGTGCTCCCCATGCGCGCTCATTGGCCCCCTTCCGCATGTCCCTCGACTGCAAACTACCGCGTTCGAGTCGCGCGATCCGTGCATTGGGCACGAGAATCGGTCCGTCGTAGCGTCGACGCGCGAAAGGGTGCACGCTGGGGCAAAGTGGACACCGAACGCCGGTCAGATGTCCGAGGCCGGCAACGGCAACGAGGGGAGCGCTGTGGTCGGGACCGGCCGAGCCGGCACCGCGGGATACGCCGCGATCCGGGAAACCCATACGTCGGTGGTGTTCTTCGTCGGCGACCAGGTGCACAAGATGAAGAAGCCCCTCGATCTCGGCTTCCTCGACAACCGCACCCGCGCTGCCCGCGAACGGGCGTGTCACCGCGAGGTGGACCTCAACCGGCGTCTGGCGCCGGACGTGTATCTCGGTGTCGCGGACGTGCACGGTCCCGACGGCCGGGTGTGCGAGCATCTCGTCGAGATGCGCCGACTGCCCGACGACCGCCGGCTCGCTGCTCTGATCCAGCGGGGTGAGGACGTCGGCGCCGCCGTGGAAGATGTGGCGCGCCAGGTCGCCGCTCTGCACGCGGTGTCCCCGCGCGATCCGGCGATCGATCGGTGCGCGTCGACCGAATTCGTCACCGACCTGTGGTGGCAGAGCCTGGACCATCTCGAGCGGTTGCCGGTGGGTGTCGAGGCGGCGGCGGTACTCGGCCGTATCCGGCGGGTGGCCGGTCGCTATCTCGCGGGCCGGTCCGTGCTGTTCGACGAACGCATCGCGGCGGGACGCGCGGTCGACGGGCACGGCGACATGCTCACCGACGACATCTTCTGTCTCGACGACGGCCCCCGGATCATCGACTGCCTCGAGTTCGACGACGAACTGCGATACGGTGACGCCGCGCTCGATCTCGCGTTCCTCGCGATGGATCTCGAACGACTCGGAGCGGTGGACGCCGGCCGTCGGTTGTTGCGCGCGTACGGCGAGGTTTCGGGTGATGCACCACCGGCGTCGCTCGTACACCACTACATTGCCTACCGGGCGCTGGTGCGTGCCAAGGTCACCGCGCTGCGTCACGACCAGGGCGATGCGGCGTCCCGGGAACCCGCGATGCGGTTTCTGGACCAGGTCGAGCGCAATCTCGAGCGCGCGCGGGTGCGGCTCGTGATCGTCGGGGGTGTGACGGCGACAGGCAAGAGCACCCTCTCTCGCACGATCGGTGGTCATCTCGGTGCGACGGTGCTACGCAGCGACGTCATCCGCAAGGAACTCGTCGGGTTGGCGCCGACGGATCGGACGGGCGACGGTGTCGACGCCGGGCTGTACGCTCCGGCGCACACCGACGCGACCTACGCCGAGATGTTGCGCCGCGCCACGTCCATGCTCGAAGGTGGCGTGTCGGTGGTTCTCGACGCCACCTGGCTGTCGGAGTCGCGGCGCGCAGCAGCGCGCGAGATCGCCGCCGCCGCCACAGCCGATGTCGTCGAGATCGAATGCCGGGCGGATCGGTCGGTGTTGTTGCGCCGCATCCGCTCTCGAGCCGAACAGGGCAACGATGCATCCGACGCGACACCCGCGGTCCTCGACGAGCAGTTGCGGCGGCGCGAAGAATGGCCCACTGCGGTGGTCTTCGACACCGGCGACGGAACCGAACCCGACACCGCCGGGCTGGAACGGGAATTCGGTCTCGGGCCGTGGTGAGGTGAGGCTGTCCGTGCTACCGGAGCCGGAGGCGGCGACCTAATCTGGCGTTATGCCGCTGCGTCCCTTCAGCTCACCCGCCGACGACCCGCACGCCGGCCACCAGCACACCACTCTCGAGCCCCACACTCCGGGCATCGGGGCGAAACTGAACTGGTTGCGAGCCGGTGTGATGGGCGCGAACGACGGAATCGTGTCCACGGCCGGCCTCGTCGTCTGAGTGGCCGCCGCCACGACCGACAGCGCAACGATCTTCACCGCGGGTGCTGCGGGTCTGGCAGCGGGCGCCGTGTCGATGGCGCTGGGTGAATACGTGTCGGTGAGCACCCAACGCGACACGGAAGAAGCGATGTTGCGCACCGAGCGACACGAACTCGCGCAGATGCCCGAGGCGGAGCTGCGCGAACTGGCCGGACTGCTCGAGGACAAGGGATTGGCCGCGGAGACAGCACGCGCCGCGGCCGAGGAATTGACGGCTCGGGATGCGCTGGCGGCGCATGCGGAGGTCGAGTTGGGGATCGACCCGACGGACCTGGCGAACCCGTGGGCAGCGGCGTGGTCGTCGGCGATCGCGTTCACGGTCGGGGCACTGGTACCGCTGCTGGTGATCGTGCTCGCGCCCGAGGCGTTCCGGATTCCCGTGACGTTCGTGGCGGTGCTGGTCGCGCTCGCGGCGACGGGGTCGATCAGCGCCCGGCTCGGCCGTGCGCCGCGGGGCCGGGCGGTGCTGCGGGTGGTCGGTGGCGGGGCACTCGCGATGATCGTGACGTATGCGGTGGGCGCTCTGCTCGGTATCGCCGCGTAGGGCCGGGTATCGCCCGCAGGACATGCCCGCAGGACAAGTCTGCTGAAGCCGGGCGGCGCCGCACCCCGGTAC
>NZ_JAUZMZ010000011.1:0-55974 GCF_036327435.1 Rhodococcus chondri
ACTATAAGCGGACCGCGGTCCGATTAATTCCCCGGGCGCTAAAGTGTGACCTTGTGAACACCACACCCCTCCCGATGGCGAACCACGGCGACACCGAGCGCTGCGACGCCGCGCGCAACCGCCGGCGGCTGCTCGAGGCGGCGTCCCTGCTCGTCGCCGAACGCGGAGTAGATGCCGTCACCATGGAAGCGGTGGCCGCACGAGCCGGTGTCGGCAAAGGCACGGTGTTCCGCCGGTTCGGCTCACGCGCCGGGCTGATGCAGTCCCTGCTCGACCACACCGAGCGCGAACTGCAACAGGCATTCCTCACCGGCTCCCCGCCGCTGGGGCCGGGCGCCCACCCGGTCGACCGCCTCGTCGCCTTCGGCCGCGCGCGCATCGCGCTCATCGAAGTGCAGGGTGAGCTCGTACGGGCGACGGAAAGCTCGTCCGAGACACGGTTCTCGGTCCCTCCGCGCCTCATCTCTCTCACCCACATCGAATCCCTGCTGCGGGCGGCGGGCACGCCGGGAGATCGGTCGCTGCTCGCCCAGTATCTCTTCGCCCCGCTCGAGGCCTCGCTGGTGCTCCACCAGTGGCGGGTGCTCGGGTATTCGCTGGACCGCCTCGCCGACACCTGGGCCGACTTCGCGCGTCGTGTCGCCGGTCCGTCGGGCCCCGGCCCGGCAGACCGGCCCCGGAGCGTGAACTGATGCCCCGCGTACTCGGTATCCTCACCGTCCTCGTACTGGCCGGCCTCACCGCGGCCTGCGGCGACGGTTCCGGTGCGCCGCCGGCTTTCGGCACCGCCTCGGATCTGGTCGGCCGCACCTTCGTGTCGACCACGGTCACCGGTGCGCCCATCCCCGGCGACGGCCCGCTGATCATGGAGTTCCCCGAACCCGGGCGGATCGCCGCGACCGCGGGCTGCAACCACGCGATCGGCGCCGTCGATCTGGCGGAAGGGATCGTGACCGCCGGCGATCTCGCGATGACGCTGATGGCGTGCCCGCCTCCGCGCGACGGTGCCGACCGGTGGCTCTCGGCGCTGTTCGCCTCGCATCCGCGCTGGAGCCTCGACGGCGATGTGCTCACTCTCGATCGCGGCGCCGGGTCGATCTCCCTGACCGACAAGAAGGTCGTGGACCCGGACCGGCCGTTGATCGGCACCGAGTGGGCACTCACCTCGCTGCGTACCGCGTCCGCGATCGTCACGCCGGGCACACAGGCGCAGACGCCCACGCTCACCGTCGCCGAGGACGGCGCCGTGTACGGCAGCACGGGATGCAACCGGTTCCGGGGCCACGCGCAGATCACCGACACCGCAATCACCTTCGGCCCGCTGGCGACGACCCGCGCGGCCTGCCCGAACCCGGAGTCCGCCGACGTCGAACGCCACGTCCTCGGTGTGCTCGCGGGCGAGACCACCTATGCGATCGACGCCGCGACCCTGACGGTGACGGCAGCCGACGGGATTACCGGGATCGAATTCACCGCCTCCTGATCAGGTCGGGAGCGAGCTCAGTATCGGGAGGCGAGCCACTCAGCCAGGATACGGGCGCTCTCGTCGAGCTGCTTCGGCCAATCCATCGCCGATTCGTCGGCGTGATCGCTCACGTGCTTGACCAGCCGGCACCGGGCGCCCATCCGGTCGGCGGCATAGGCGATCGCGAATCCCTCCATGTCGACGAGATCGGCCCGCGCCGACAGCGCGTCGCGGACCTCGGCGTCGGAGACGAACGCGTCGCCGGTCGCGAGCACCGACCCGTCGCCGTCGTCGAGGGAGAGCACGTCGCGCACGGGGTGTCCGAGGCTGCGCAGCACTTCACTGCTGATGTCGTGGTTGATCACGGTGGACGGCACGTACAGACCACCGTGGTGGCGGTGCAGCGCCCCTGCGGTGCCGATGTTGACCACCAGCGGGCGTGTGTCCTCCGGATACCGGGCCAGGGCCGCCGTCACCGCGACCGCCGCGGTGACCTTCCCGATGCCGGTGACGAGGACGTCGTACCGGTCCGGCACGTGCGCGGCTTCGCCCTTCGTGGCGGATACGACGAGGATCCCGTTCACCTGCTGCCTCCGAGTTCGAGAGTCGCGAGCGCCGCCCGATGCAGCGCTCGCCCGTATCCGGCACCGTATCCCGCGGCGTGCACAGCCAACGGATGCAGCTGGTGCAGCGGAACCCGGTCCCGCCATCCGGCGCGCAGCGGATGCGCCGCCTCGTACCCGGCAAGGATGTCGTCGAGATGCGGGCAGCCGAACAGAGCGAGCATCGCGAGGTCGGTCTCCCGGTGTCCTCCGTGTGCCGCCGGATCGATGAGCACCACTTCGTGCGCCGACCACAGCACATTGCCGTTCCACAGGTCACCGTGCAGCCGCGCAGGTGGCTCGGGGTCGTCGAGGGCGCCGCCGCCGATCAGGTCACAAGCTCGTTCGATATCGGGCAGCTGCCGGCCGGTGACGCTGCCCGCCTCGACGGCGATGCGCACGAACGGAAGCACGCGCTCGACCGCGTAGAACTCGCCCCAGCTCGCATGCACCGTCCGGCTCATCGGACGCCGCCCGATGAACAGCTGCCCGTCGTATCCGTCCGGTGCGGCGCCGAACCCCGCCGCTCCGGCGTCGTGCATGCGGGCGAGACAGGAACCGAATCGCCCGGCAACGTCACCACCGGACGGCGACTCGGTGATGCGGTCGAGCACGATGTGGCCGGCGCCGACCTCACGGACTCGTGGCACGGGCATGCCCGCGTCGGCCAGCCACGCCAGCCCGGCGGCCTCGGCACGGAAGAAGTCGGGGTGTGCTCCGGGATCCTGTTTGCGGAAGACGTCGCGGTTGCTCACCGCACCGAGTCTGCCGTGCCGAAGACCCTGCGCGGCATACGTCGCCGTGATCGCGTGATCGCACTAGGGTTGCGGGGATGACGAATCTTCGCGCCCAGATCATCGATGAACTCGGGGTCAAGCCCACGATCGACCCGCAGAACGAGATCCGCTCGCGGGTGCGGTTCCTCGCGGACTACCTGCGCAGCACGCCGACGAAAGGCTTCGTGCTGGGCATCAGCGGTGGGCAGGACAGCACACTCGCCGGTCGTCTGACGCAACTCGCTGCCGAGCAACTGCGCGCCGAGGGCCACGACGCCGAGTTCGTCGCAGTCCGTCTCCCCTACGGCGTACAGGCCGACGAACACGACGCCCTGATCGCGCTCGAGTTCATCGGCCCCGACCGCACCCTGAAGATGGACGTCAAACCGGGAGCCGACGCGACCGCCGTCGAAGCGGGTCGCGCACTGCATGCGGACTCCGGGAACGAGATCGAACTGCGTGATTTCGTGCGAGGCAACATCAAGGCACGCGAGCGGATGATGCTGCAGTACGCGATCGCCGGTGAGCTGAATTATCTCGTCGTCGGCACCGATCATGCCGCCGAGGCCGTCACCGGCTTCTACACGAAATACGGCGACGGCGGCGTGGACATCACCCCCTTGGCGGGTCTGACGAAGCGGCAGGGCGCGGCGCTGCTGCGGGAACTCGGTGCTCCCGAGAGCACCTGGAGCAAGGTGCCCACGGCAGATCTCGAGGACGACCGTCCCGCCCTGCCCGACGAGGTGGCGCTGGGAATGACGTACAGCGAGATCGACGACTACCTCGAAGGCAAGGACGTCACCGGCGAACTCGTCGAGAAGCTCGAACGTCAGCACCGCATCACCCGGCACAAGCGCGCCATGCCGGTCGCGCCGTCCGACACCTGGTGGCGCTGACGCGGTAGGGCCGAGCCGCCGCAGGAAAGGGTTCAGCCGCCGGCGAAAGGCGGCAGAACGTCGACCCGCGGCCCGGCCTCGACGGTCAGGTCGCGGGTCAGCGCCGCCGAACCGACGGCGTCGCCCGGCTCGACGAGAAACGCGGCCACCGACAGGATCCGTTCCATGTCGAATCCGTGCCGGTCGATCAGGACCGCGCGCAGGGCGGCCAGGTCGGCACCGCCGGGCAATTCGATCGTTTCCTTGTCGCGGCCCGCGGCATCTGCCGCCGCCGCGAAATAGCGCACCTCGATACCGGTCACGCGATCATCCACCGATAGCTCCCATACTGCGTTGCGGCGGAACGAAATCCGCCGCGTCGATGCCGTGTCCGGCCCACTTGTTCCACATGGCGCCGCGCCAGAGCGCCGCGAGTTCGTCGTCGGTGGCACCGCCGCGCAGGGCCGCCCGCAGATCCGTCTCCCGGTCGCTGAACAGGCACGACCGGACGGTTCCCTCCGCCGTCAAGCGGGTGCGGTCGCAGTCCGAGCAGAACGACCGCGTCACCGACGCGATGACACCGACGGTCGCCGGGCCACCGTCGACGGTCCAGCGCTCGGCCGGCGCGGACGGGTCCTCACGTTCCGTTTCGGTCAACGCGAACCGCTGTCCGAGAACGTCGAGCAACCGCTGGGCGGGCACCATGTTCGCGCGCGCCCACTCGTGATCGGCGTCGAGCGGCATCTGCTCGATGAAGCGGAGTTCGACGCCCTCGTCGAGGCACCAGGCCAGCAGCTCGGTGGCGCCGTCGAGGGTCTCGGGCATGAGAACCGCGTTGATCTTCACGCGCGTGAAACCGGCGGTCTTGGCGGCGCGGATCCCGGCCAGGACCGAACCGATCCGATCCCGGCGGGTCAGCCGCGCGAAGTGCGCGCGGTCGACGGTGTCGAGCGAAATGTTGACGCGGGTCAGGCCGGCCTCGGCGAGGGCACGCGCCCGGTGTTCGAGGCCGATCGCATTGGAAGTGACGGCAAGCGGCACGCCGGGTGCGGTGCGGGAACAGCCGGCGATAATCTCTTCGAGGTCGCGGCGCATCAGGGGTTCCCCGCCGGTGAAACGCACTTCGCGGACCCCGAGCCTGCTCGTGGCGACTCCGACCAGTCGCACGATCTCGTCGGCGGTGAGCAGTTGTTCGCGCGGGATCGCCGGCAGGCCTTCCTCCGGCATGCAGTACGTGCAGCGCAGCGAACACTTCTCGGTGATCGATACCCTCAGATCGCGGGCGACCCGGCCGAACCGGTCGAGCAGTTCCGGCACGTCGGGACGATCGGACACGTCGTCCTCACGCACCCGCACGGACGGAATTCCCACATCCACCGTTGTCATCCGATCGCCTCCATGGCCCCAGTATGCCCACTGGCGGGCTCGGGCGAGCGGGGATACACACGACATCGGCCCGGCCGGCGCGCCGACCGCCGCAGCGACCGGTCCCGATGTGCCTAGTATGAGCGCCATGGCAGGCGGTAAACGGTCCGTGGAGGAACACGCAGCGCACGTTGCGAAGCTGCTCGCGGCGGTGCGCTCCGGGACGAGGGTTCGTATCCCGCTCTCCCGGGCGCTGCACCGTGCGCTCGCGGAATCGCTCGACGCGCCGATCGATCTGCCACCGTTCCGCAACTCCCAGATGGACGGATACGCCGTCGACTCGGCGTCGGTGGCGACCGTCCCGGTCACTCTCACGGTCCGCGGGGTACTCGCGGCCGGGGACGGCCGGGCCGAGCACGAACCCGGCACCGCGCTCAAGATCATGACCGGCGCCCCGATACCCGACGGCGCCGATGCGATCGTGCCCGTCGAGGACACCGAGGCCGACAAGCGCGCCGGGACGGTCACGGTGCACCGCACGGCACCCGCGGGCGCCTACGTGCGGGAGGCAGGCAGCGACATCCGCACCGGCGATCCCCTCCTCCCGGCCGGCACTGTGCTCGCCGCGCGGCACATCGCGGCGCTGGCCGCGGTCGGCGTGACCGACGTGTTCGTCCACGCGCGTCCCCGGGTCGCGGTGATCTCCACCGGCAGCGAACTCGTCCCGGCCGGTGACGCCCTCGCACCGGGCAAGATCTACAACTCCAACGGTCCAGCACTCGCCGCGAGCGCCATCGCGAACGGGGCCGACGTGGTCTCGATCGATCACAGCGACGACGACCCCGACGGTTTCGCCGAGATGCTCGCGCACGCGGTGGCGGTCGCCGACGTGGTGTTCACCTCGGGCGGCGTGTCGAGGGGGGACTTCGAGGTCGTCAAGGACACCCTCGAGCCCCGGGGTGGTGAATTCCTCTCGGTCGCAATGCAACCGGGCGGGCCCCAGGGCACAGCGGTGGTCGACGGCATACCGGTCCTGGCGTTCCCCGGGAATCCGGTGAGCGCCCTGGTCTCGTTCGAGATGTTCGCCCGGCCGGCGCTGCGCGAGGCCTCGGGGCTACCGGCCGTCGAGTACGAGGACCGGCCGCTCACAAGGGATCTCACGTCGATTTCCGGGAAACGACAGCTTCTGCGCGGCCGGCGGGACGGCACCGGCGTCGCACCCGCATCGGGACACGGCTCCCATCTCGTGGCCGGTATGGCCACGGCCGACGTACTGATCGACATTCCCGCCGACACCACCTCACTGAAGACCGGAGATCTCGTGAAAGTCATTCCACTGTGAGCGAATTGAGCCACATCGACGACCAGGGACGCGCACGGATGGTGGACGTGTCGGCGAAGGCGGACACCACCCGCACCGCAGTGGCCGCGGGACAACTCGTCACCACCCCCGAGGTGGTGGCGCTCGTGCGCGCCGACGACATGCCGAAGGCCGACGTGCTCGCCACCGCCCGCATCGCCGGAATCGCTGCGGCGAAACGTACCTGGGAACTCATACCACTGTGTCACCAGCTCGCACTCTCGTCGGTGAAGGTGACCTTCGACTTCACCGACACCGCGATCACCATCGAGGGCACCGCGAAAACCAAAGGCCCGACCGGAGTCGAGATGGAAGCACTCACCGCGGTGGCCGTTGCCGGACTGACCCTCCACGACATGGTCAAGGCCGTCGACCCCGCGGCGGTACTCGACGGGGTCCGGCTCGTGGCGAAGGACGGCGGCAAGCGCGGGCACTGGCGCCGCGACAGCCCCTCCCCCGCCTCCGAACCGGCGGCCGTCGAGCCGGAGATGCGCGAGCGCACCGCCGCGGTCCTGGTCTCCTCCACGGGAGTCGCGAACGGCACCCGCGAGGACCGCACCGGACCGATCATCGAACAATGGCTCACCGACCGGGGATTCACGGTCCGCGGTCCGCTCGTCTACGCGGACGCCCGGATCGGCGCGGGTCTGGCCGACGCGGTCGGCGGCGTCCCCGCTCTCGTGATCACCACCGGCGGAACCGGGGCCTCCCCGACCGACGCGACACCGGAAGCCACGCTGGCCCTGCTCGACCGGGAACTGCCCGGGGTCGCCGAATCCATTCGCCGGCGCGGGCTCGAGGTCACGCCGCACGCCGTGTTGTCGCGCGGGGTCGCCGGTCTCGTCGGACGCACCGTCGTGGTGAACCTTCCGGGCTCACCGGGAGGCGTGAAGGACGGCCTTGCCGCACTCGACCCGATCCTCGATCATCTGTTGGCACAAGTCGCGGGAGGCGGAGCACATGAGTGATCTGCTGGCACGGATTTCGTCGGAACCCCTGGATGTCGCGGCAGTGGACGCCGCGGTCGCCGGGCCGGAACACGGGGCGGTAGTGCTGTTCAGCGGCGTGGTCCGCAATCACGACGGCGGACAGTCGGTGACCGCACTCGAGTACCAGGCGCATCCGGACGCCGAGGCGTTCCTGCGCCGCTGCTGCGAACAGGTCGCGGCGGAATCGGGGCTTCCGGTCGCGGCGGTGCACCGAGTGGGCGATCTCACCATCGGCGATCTGGCCCTGGTCGCGGCGGTCGCCGCTCCTCACCGGGCCGAGGCATTCGCGACCTGCGCCGATCTCGTCGAGCGCATCAAACGGGAAGTGCCGATCTGGAAGCGGCAACGCTTCACCGACGGCGCCTCCGAGTGGGTCGGCCTGTAGTACTGCGCCGGACGGACGTGCGGCGTGGGGTAGGCTGACCGGGTTCGAGTGTCACGACGACACTCACCGTCGTGGGATACCGGCGGTCCGGGATCGTGCCCGGCCCGCAAGCACATGCATCGGCCTTCCTTGCGGCGATCCACCGCACCTCCGGGACGTACCCGGATGCGTGCACACACGCCGCATCGAAAGGCAGCGCTGTTCTATGACCACTTCTTTCTCCGATCTCGGTGTCCCCCGGACACTCGTCGCCTCCTTGAACGACAGCGGAATCACCGCTCCGTTCCCCATCCAGGTCGACACCCTTCCCGACACGCTGGCCGGCCGCGACGTGCTCGGCCGCGGCCGCACCGGCAGTGGCAAGACCCTCGCGTTCTCCATCCCGCTGGCCGCGCGTCTCGCCGGTGGCACCGCCCGCACGACCGGCCATCCCCGCGGGCTGGTCCTGGCACCGACCCGTGAACTGGCCACGCAGATCGCAGCGGTCGTCGAACCGCTCGCCCGCACCGCCGGTCTGCGCGTGACCACCATCTTCGGTGGCGTCTCCCAGAGCCGCCAGGTCGAGGCACTGCGACGCGGCGCCGACATCGTCATCGCCTGCCCGGGTCGCCTCGAAGACCTCATGCGTCAGGGTTTCGTCAAGCTCGACCAGGTCGAGGTCACCATCCTCGACGAGGCCGACCACATGGCCGACCTGGGCTTCCTGCCCGGTGTCACCCGGATCCTGAACGCCACCCCGCAGACCGGACAGCGCCTGCTGTTCTCCGCGACCCTCGACAACGGGGTCGACAAGCTCGTCAAGCGGTTCCTGCACAACCCGGTCATGCACTCGGTGGACGAGGCGAACTCTCCGGTGGCCGCAATGACCCACCACATCTTCGATGTGGCCGGTGTGGATGCGAAGAAGGCACTCGTCCGGACCCTCGCGTCGGGAACCGGCCGCCGAATCCTGTTCATGCGCACCAAGCATCAGGCCCGCAAGCTGGCCAAGCAGCTCACCGACTCGGGCATTCCCGCAGTCGATCTGCACGGCAACCTGTCGCAGAACGCGCGCGACCGCAACCTGGCCGCGTTCTCGTCGGGTGAGGCCCGTGTGCTCGTGGCCACCGACGTCGCCGCGCGCGGCGTGCATGTCGACGACGTCGAACTCGTGGTTCACGTGGACCCCCCGGCCGAGCACAAGGCCTACCTCCACCGGTCCGGCCGCACCGCGCGCGCCGGCAGCGCCGGTGACGTGGTGACCGTCGTGCTCCCCGAGCAGCGCAGGGACCTCGCCGTGATCATGCGTAAGGCCGCGATCACCGTCACCCCCGTGAAGGTGACCGCCGACTCCGAGCACGTGCTCGAGCTCGTCGGCGAGATCGCCCCGCACGTACCCCCGACCCAGAAGCCGGTCGCGGCCACGGGTTCGAGCCGTCCGCAGCGCAACGGCGGCGGTGCACGTCGACGGAACACACCCGGTCAGGGCGGCGGCTCACGTCAGGGCGCAGGCGCATCCCGTCAGGGCGGCAGCGGCGGTCACCGCAGCTCCGCCGGTCAGGGCGCCGGCGCAGCGGGACAGCGTCGTCCGCAGCGGCGGACGTCCGCGGCTCGCTGACCCTCTTCCCGGAACGTCAGCGTGGCGTGAACCGGTGGACGGCGTACATGGCGTCCGCCGACACCGGTTCCGTCGCCACGCACCTCGCCAGTTGCTCATGCGCTGCGTCGGTGTCGAGGTCGGCTCCGATCACGACGAGCTGGGTACCGTCCGGTACCGGCTCGCCGCGGCCGGCCGGTTCGAAGCGGATGTGATCGCCCACCGTGTGCAACAGATACGTGCTCGCGCGCAGACCCGCCGCGACACGGACATAACCCTTGATGCGGAACACCCCCGCGGGCTGGTTTTCGAGAAAGTCGACCAGCATGCGGGGGTGCAGCACGTCCGGTGACTCGAAGGTGATCGCGTCGTATCCGTCGTGCAGGTGCCCGTGTTCGGCATCGTCGCCGTGGTCGTCCTCGTACAGCAAGCGGTCGAGGGTGAGCTGCTCACCCGGTTGCGGACCGGGCCGTTCGGGAATGTCGAACAGCAGTCCGGGATCGATGCGCCCGTGCTCGGTCGAAACGACCGCCGCACGCGAGTTGAGCGCGCACAGCCGGCCCAGCAGATCGTCGTGCATATCGCCGTCGATGCGATCGGTCTTGTTCAGCAGCACCAGATCTGCCAGCGCGACATGCTGTTCGACTTCGGGGTGGCGGGCACGAGTCGCCTCGAATTCGGCCGCATCGACGACGAGCACCAGTCCCCCGTAGGCGACGTATTCGTTCTCCGATCCCGCGACGAGCCGAATCATGTTGCGCGGCTCGGCAAGTCCGCTGGCCTCGACGACGATGACGTCCAGTTCCGACGACCGGTGGGCGAGTTTGTCGAGCATCGCGTCCATGTCGCTGACGTCGACCGCGCAACACAGGCACCCGTTGCTCAGGGAGACCATCGAATCCACCTGGCCGGCCACCATCATGGAATCGATGTTGACCGAACCGAAGTCGTTGACGATCACGCCGATTCGGGCGCCCCGCGTATTGCGGAGCAGGTGATTGAGCAGCGTGGTCTTCCCCGAGCCCAAGAAACCTGCAACGACGACGACGGGGATCTGCCGCTTTGCCTTCTCGCCCACCCGGGCATGATACGTGTCCACCCGCGGCCCCATCCGTTCAGCTTCCGCGCTTGATCCACTCCTCGAGGTGCGGCGCTTCGGTACCGATGGTGGTGCCGTCGCCGTGCCCGGTGTGCACCGTGGTCTCGGCCGGTAAGGCGAAGAGCTTGTCGCGGATCGAGCCGATGATGGTCGGGAAGTCGGAGTACGAGCGTCCCGTCGCTCCCGGACCCCCCGAGAACAGGGTGTCTCCGGTGAACAACTCGCCTGCCTCGGGCAGATACAGGCACGTCGAGCCGGGTGAGTGACCCGGCGTGGCGATGGCCTGCATGTCGGTTCCCGCGACCGCGATCCGGTCGCCGTCTTCGAGGGTGCCGTGCGGGACGCCCGGGTGGGTCATCTCCCACAGCATGTTGTCGGCAGGGTTGAGCAGGATCGGCGCGTCGAGCCTCTCGGACAACTCGGGCGCGACCGTGATGTGGTCGTTGTGCGCGTGTGTACACACGATCGCGACCACCCGGCGACCTCCGACGGCGTCGATGATCGGCTGCGCGGTGTGCGCGGCGTCGATCACCACGACCTCCTCGTCGTTGCCGACGAGCCAGATGTTGTTGTCGACCTCCCATTCGCCGCCGTCGAGCGCGAAGATGCCCGAGGTGACGACCCGGTCGACGCGGATCGGCGAGGTGCTCACAGGACCACCACCGAACGCAGGACCTCACCACGGTGCATCGTCTCGAACGCTTTCTCGACGTCGTCGATGCCGATGCGCTCGGTGACGAACTTGTCGAGCGGCAGACGTCCTTGCTGATAGAGGTCGACGTACGTCGGGAAGTCGCGCTCGGGCAGGCAGTCGCCGTACCACGAGCTCTTCAGCGAGCCGCCGTGCGAGAAGAAGTCGATGAGCGGCATCTCGAGGGTCATGTCGGGGGTGGGGACCCCCACCAGCACCACGGTGCCGGCCAGGTCCCGGGCATAGAAAGCCTGCTTGTAGGTTTCCGGACGGCCGACCGCGTCGATCACGACGTCAGCGCCGAATCCGCCGGTGATGTCCTTGATTCGCTCGACCGCGTCCACGCTCGTCGAGTTGACCACGTGGGTGGCGCCGAGCTCGGTCGCCCATTCGAGCTTCTTGTCGTCGCGGTCGACGGCGATGATGGTGCCGGCCCCGGCGAGGCGGGCACCCATGATCGCGGCGTCGCCCACACCACCGCAGCCGATGACGGCGACCGACTGGCCCCGGGTGATGCCGCCGGTGTTCACCGCAGCGCCCAGGCCCGCCATGACACCGCAGCCGAGCAGACCGACGACGGCCGGATCCGCGCTCGGATCGACCTTGGTGCACTGGCCCGCGTGGACCAGCGTCTTGTCCGCGAATGCCCCGATTCCGAGCGCGGGCGACAGCTCGGTGCCGTCCTCGAGGGTCATCTTCTGTGTCGCGTTGAAGGTCGAGAAACAGTACTGCGGCTCGCCGCGCTTACACGCCCGGCACTGTCCGCACACCGCCCTCCAGTTCAGGACGACGAAGTCGCCGACCGCGACCGAGTCGACCCCCTCACCGACGGACTCGACGACCCCGGCGGCCTCGTGGCCGAGCAGGAACGGGAACTCGTCGTTGATACCGCCCTCGCGGTAGTGCAGGTCGGTGTGGCACACGCCGCACGCCGCGATTGCGACGACGACCTCACCGGGTCCGGGGTCGGGAATCACGATGGGTACTACCTCGACGGGAGCTCCCTTCGCGCGTGCAACGACTCCCCGGACTGTCTGCGACATGGTGGTGTCTCCTTCGTGGCTGTCTGGATGCGGACGGGTACTACCCGACCCTAACCGTCGTGCGCCGCGTGGGACATGTTCGAACGACCGGGGCGGATCTGCTCGAAGCGGCCGGATACCGTTACCCCGGATCTCGGTGATGTAACACAGTGAGCCGATTCTGCGACGTCTGTGGTGACCCGCTCGCATCCTTACTGGGATGTTCGAATCGGCGAGAAACGGATTGGTAAAGCCCATGGCTCTTCTGACATCGCTGTCACGCAGGAAAATCTTTGCCGGCGTGCTCGCGCCCACCGCGCTCGGAGTCGCGGCCGCGGTCGCGATCGCGTGGCCGCAGCCGACCGTGCCCACCGTGGCCGACCCTGCCCTCGCAGGCATGGCGTCGACGGCCGACTGCCACGACATGGTCAGTATCGGCATCGGCGGCCGCAACGACACGCCCCGCGATCAGACGAAGATGCTCGTCGACGAAAAGGGGAACGTGCTGCCCGCCGCCCAGCAGGGCGAGTACAAGAGCCACTGGGTGGATCCGGTCATCAACGCACCGTTGAAGGAGCACGAGGCCGGCAACGGGTATGCCGCGGTCTACGTCGAGTACCCCGCCGACCTCGGAAGCTACGAGCAGGCGGTGACGACGGGCGCCGACAACACCGTCAAGGTCATGCAGGCGATTCAGGCCTCGTGCCCCGACACCCAGTTCGCCATCGTGGGTTTCAGTGAGGGCGCCGACGTGGCCCGGCGTGCGGCGCTGCAGATCGGTAACCAGGAGGCCCCCGCAGAGGGCGACTCGTGGGCCATCGTCGACCCCGAGTCGGTCACCGGCGTGGTGATTCTCTCCGACGCCGGCCGTGCCACGGACGAAGGCTTCTTCCCGGGTGCGGAGAACGGCAACCCCGACAACTACGACCGCCCGTACCAGCCCGGCAAGGATCCGGTGTCCGGTGGCGGAGTGCTGCCCGGAACCAACGGTGAATTCGGCCACCTGAACGGCAAGGTCGCCTCCTTCTGCTCCGAGGGCGACTTCGCATGTTCGACGCCCGAGAACATCGCGTTGCTCGAACTCCTCGTCAACGTCGGTCGTCAGGTCAACGGTGACGCGCTCGAGCGTGAGGGACTGACGCCGGCCACAGGTGCGGATCTCGCACAGGTCGTGGGCGGGGTCGCCTTGATGGCCCTCGTCGATATTTCCGCGAACGAAAACTGGATGCGCTCCGACGAGACGTTCCTCGACGTCCTGATCAAGGTGTCCGACCCGGCCTACGACCCGGCAGCCCCCGCGGCCACACCGGCTGCTGCCGACGGCGACGACGCCGCCGCCGAGCCCATCCCCGCGGACCGGCTTGCCAACCTCGCGTACCTCCCGGAGAAGGTGCTCAAGGAAATTGTCGGCTTCGTCACCAGCAACCAGAACACCCTCGCGGTGGTCCTGAGCGACCCGTACGAGCAGACCTTCGGGTACGACGCCGAGAAGAACGACCACTACGGTCACCACTTCGACTACTGGGACGACAACATCGACGGCGAGGGTACGACCACCGTCGGGTATGCGGCCGACTGGCTCACGCACCTCGCCGAGCAGGCCAAGCAGGGCAAGGCCGTCTCGTCGGATGCGGAAGCGAAGGCGGTGCGCATGGCCGCTGTCCAGACCCCGGAGCCTTCCGAGACCACGGAGGCATCGGAGACCACGGAGACGTCCGAGACCCAGCTCGGTGAGACGGACGCACAGACCACGACGGTCGGGGAAGGCATCGCGCCGACACCGTCCGATCCCGCCACGGCGGGCACGGCTCCGAGTGGGGACCCGGCCCTGACCGCGCCGTCCGGCACGACGACTCCGGTCGCTCCCACGGTTCCGACCCCTACCGCCGGCACCGACGGCGTGGCAGTGCCCGAGGCGACGAACGGTGGGACAACGACCGATCAGTCCGCGACCATCGAGTCGACCACCGGGGAGCAGTCGGGTACCACCTCGTCGACCGGCACCCCGACGACGACCACCACGACCCCGGCACAGCCGGCCGCCTGAGAACCGAGAACTCGGCGTCAGCTCGCAGCTCTGATCCCGGCCTCCGCACCGAGCGCCGCGGCGTCACCTCGAGTACTGACGCCGAGTTTTCTCATTACACCGGCCAAGTGAAAGATGGTTCGGTCACCGTCCGCTTCGTCGGCTCGACCGGTACACGAAAGTCGGCCCTGAGCCGTCGGGTCAACTCGACGCCTCCAGCGCCGCGAGGCTGTCCTCGAGGTGACCGAGCAGCCGCTGCAAATGTGGGGCGTTGCGCCGGCAGCCGATCAACCCGAACTCCAGGTTGTCTCCGTAACTGAGCAGGGTGATGTTCAGCGACTGCCCTTCGATCGGCATGGATACCGGATACCACCCCTCCAATTCGGCATCCTGCCAGTACAACCGCTCTCGTGGACCGGGCACATTCGAGATCACTACGTTGTACGGGGGCGGCGCGGCCGCGGTGAACCCTGGAATCGCGTTGAGTCCGCTCGGTCCGATCGACGTCAACATGCCGATCGTGGACAACTGCAGCGGCGTGCGCCCACGCATCGTCTTCTTGGCGGCCAGCATCGACGCCTGAATGCGGGCGAGTCGCTCCGACGGGTCGGCCACGTCGGTGGCCAGTCGGCACAGCACCATCGTCACCGAGTTGCCGTCACTATCGCTGCGCGGCAGCGCAACCGGCACGGCGGCCACCAATGACTTCGACGGCAACCGGTCCTCGGTTTGCAGGTACGCGCGAAGCGCTCCCGAACACATCGCCAGCACGACGTCGTTGAGGGTGGCGCCATACCGCTCGGCCACCAGCTTGATCCGCTCGATCGACCACGACTGGGCCGCGAACCGGCGGGCACCCGTCAGCGGCCGGTTCAGCAGTGTCTTGGGTGCGCTGAACGGCAGCGCGGCATCAGGATTACGAACCCCCTTCACCGCGACGTCGGCGACGGTGGGCAATACGCCCACAATGTTGGTGGCCAGTGCTCCGGCCCGGGCCAGCGGCGCGGCGGAAACCGAGACGGGTGCGTCCACCGCCAGAGTGGGCCGCGGCCCCGGCGACCACAGCGCGCCCAGCTGGTCAGTGGGTTCCACCGAGAGCATGCGCATCGTGTTGCGGACCGCGTTCACCCCGTCGGTGAGCGCATGGTGAACCTTGACGTAGACGGCGAACCGGTTGTCGTCCAGTCCCTCGATCAGGTGGAACTCCCACAGCGGACGGTGCCGGTCGAGCAGGCTGCCGTGCAGCCGGGACACCAGTGCGAGCAGTTCGCGGACCCGGCCTGGACGTGGCAGCGCAGAGTGCCGCACGTGGTATTCCAGGTCGACGTCCTCATCGTCGGTCCAGCGCACCGCGCTGAGCGCGCCGGGCCAGGACGGCTTGCGCCGGTACATCGGAGCCAGCTCCCTGCAATCGAGCAGCCGTTGGTGCAGCGTCTGCACGTAGTCGGCCGGGGCGCCTTCGGGCAACCGGAAGATCTGGAGGCCGCCGACATGCATGGGGTGCTCACGCGTTTCGGACGCCAGGAACATGGCATCGAGGGGCGGGATGAACGTCATGGTGAATGCTCCGCTTGCGTGTGGTGTGGAGTCGGTGATCAGGTTGTCGTCGAGCCGGAACCGACCGGACATCGGCCGGCGGGCGCAGCCGTCGTCATTCGCCCACACCTGCCGCCGACTCAGCGGCGTTCCGGACGATCAGGTCGACGATCCGGCCGATAACCCCGGGCGCGATATCGTGGCCCATCCCGGCGATGGTGACGTGGCGGGCGCCGTGGATCGCCGCGGCGGTCGCCGCCCCTCCGCTGGGCGCCACGATGAGGTCGCGGTCGCCGTGGATCACCATCGTCGGGGCGGTGACATTACGCAGTTCGGCGGTGCGGTCACCGGATTTGAGTATCGCGTTGATCTGGCGCGCGACACCGTCGCCGGCCGCTTCCCGAAGCCCACGATCCCAGGCCCCGGCCGCGTACCGGGCCGCGCCGGCCTTGTCGATCGGGTAACCGGTGCCCGCCAGGTGGATCATCAACTTGACGTGCTTGTCGATGAACTTCGCGCGGTTGCGTGCTCCGGGGTTTGCCATGCGCAACTGCGTCGAGACGGCGGGCCGGCCGACCCGCTCGGCCCCGGTCGTGGAGAAGATCGTCGTCAACGATGCCGTCCGGGCCGGATGGCGGGCGGCGATCGTCTGCGCGATCATGCCGCCCATCGACATTCCCACCACATGTGCCCGCTCGACGCCGAGATGATCGAGCAACGCGATCGCGTCGCCCGCCATATCCGCCAGGTCGTACCCGTCCCCGCGGTGGCGGCGCAGCGCCCGGCGCAGCAGCCCCGGTGGCGGTGTCGTGGCCGGACTGGTCCTGCCGACGTCGCGGTTGTCGAACCGGATCACGTAGAAGCCCTGTGCGACAAGGCTATCGATCATGTCCTGCGGCCACGAGGTCAGGTCCAACGTCAGCCCGGCGATCAGCAGCAGCGGTGCAGCAGACGGGTCACCGTCGGTGCGATAGCACACCTCCCGATCGACACCGGCCCGACAGAATTGGTCGTTCATGCGGTCACCGCCGTCGTGTGAGCGGCCGCAACCGGGTCGCTGGTGTCGAACTGCAGGTTGGGGTCCAGCACCGAATCGCTGCGCAGGAGTCTGACGTCGGCGGTGTAGCTCGACGACATCATCCACGGAGCACCGTCACCCTGTTTGGGCATGAGCTTCAGCGCTCGCTGGACATAACCGGCGGAGAAGTCCAACAGTGGCCGGCCCTCCATCTCCGGGTCGCCGATCTCGGGACGTGCGGTGTCGAATCCGTTGCCGTCCATATGGGTCAGCAGCCGGCAGAAGTGCTCGCACAGCAGTCCGATCTTGAGCGTCCACGACGAGTTGGTGTAACCGACGGCGAACGCGAAGTTCGGCACGCCCGAGAGCATCATGCCCTTGTAAGCGAACGTCTCGGCGAAGTCGACCTGCTCACCATCCACAGTCAGATTCACCCCACCGAACATCTGCAGGTTCAACCCTGTTGCGGTGACGATGATGTCGGCATCGAGATGCTCGCCGGATTCCAGCTGGATCCCGTTCTCGGTAAAGGTCACGATGCGGTCGGTCACAACGGACGCGTTGCCGTCGGCGATCGCTTTGAACAGGTCACCATCGGGCACCGCGCACAGGCGCTGATCCCACGGGTTGTAGGACGGGTTGAAATGCGTGTCGACCGGATAGCCTTCGGGTAGCTGCTTGGCGTTGAGGTGACGGATGAGCTTGCGGGCCGGACCGGGGAAGGTCTGGCAGAACTGGTACACCGCACGTTGTCTGACGATGTTCTTGCGCCGGGTGAGCGCATACCCGCGCTTGTCGCCGAGCACCTTCTTGGCCGTGTTGGCGAACACGTCCTTGGCCGGGGTCGGCATGATATAGCTCGGCGAGCGCTGCAGCATCGTCACATGCGCAGCCTTGTCGGCCATCGCAGGCACCAGCGTGACCGCGGTCGCTCCGCTACCGATGATGACCACCTTCTTGTCGGTGTAGTCGAGCTCCTCCGGCCAATGCTGCGGGTGCAGAATCCGACCTGTGAAGCGATCACGGCCCTCGAAGTCCGGTGTGAATCCCTGGTCATAGCGGTAGTAGCCGCCTGCCATGAAAATCCAGTTCGCGCTGAACTGCAGCAGCTCTCCAGTCCGGGCGTGCTCGACGTCGACCGTCCAGCGTGCCCCTGTGCTCGACCACGCCGCACCCGACACCTTGTGGTGAAAGCGGATCTGCTCATCGATCCCGTTCTCAGCGGCGGTCTCGCGCAGGTAGGCCAGGATCTTGTCGGCCCCGGCGATGGCGTCGTCGTCGCGCCAGGGCTTGAACTCGTAGCCGAAGGTGTGCAGGTCGGAGTCCGAGCGAATCCCCGGATAGCGGAACAAGTCCCAGGTTCCGCCGCTGGCGCCGCGCGCCTCCAGGATCGCGTAGCTGCGGTCAGGATGTTCCTTCTGCAGATAGTAGGCGGCGCCGATGCCCGAGATGCCGGCTCCGACGATCAGTACGTCGACGTGTTCCGTGTGGACCATGACTGTGACTCCCTGTCGGCTTGTTGAAGCGATGTGATAATCGTCGCCTTCCCGACAGCTCCCAACCAAGGTCAGAACATCTCAATATCGCCTATTCGATGGTGCAGTCTGCACCGCAGCCTTACGGTGACCGAATGGTGTGGAAACAACCCTCGCCACGAGTCCGGGACCTGATCCGGCAGTGCTCCCAGCTCGTCGTCAACGCGCGACCGGAATGGCTGGACGAACTCGATGCGGCCGTCCTCGGAGCCAACCGGACGATTGCGTCGGATCCTGAGCTGGCGGCGGCGGTCAGCCACAGCAACCGGGCGAATATGTACTTCTGGGGCACGGCCAACGTCCGCGATCCGGGTGCCCCGGTACCCGCGAACACCGGTCCCGAACCGATGACCATCGCCCGTGAGTTGGTGCGCCGGGGGCTCGATGCGTATGCCTTGGACGCCTACCGGGTGGGCGAGGGAGTGGCCTGGCGCCGACTCATGGAGATCGCCTTCGAACTGACCACCGACCCGGCCGAACTGCGCGAACTGCTCGACGTGTGCTCGCAGTCGATCAGTGCGTTCATCGATGACACGCTGGCATTCATCGCCGGGCAGATCGAATTGGAGAGCGACGAACTCACGCGCGGCACCCACGCCGAGCGCCGCGAAACCATCGCGCTGATCCTCGACGGCGCACCCATAACCCGGCAACGCGCCGAGCATCGCCTCGGCTACGCACTGACCGGAAACCACACTGCCGCGGTCATTTGGAGCGACGACCCGGCCGGCGACCTGAGCCGGCTGGACCGCGCCACCGAGGCATTCGGCCAGGCGGTTGGCGCGCGACCGTTGAGTGTCCTCGCCAGTTCGGCCACCCGGTGGGTATGGGTGCGGGGAGTCAACGGTGTGGATGTGGCGACCCTCCACCATGCGATCGGCGGGGAGTCCGACATTCGTGTCGCGGTAGGACCGACAGCTGACGGAATGGATGGCTTCCGGCGCAGCCACTTCGACGCCCTTACCACCCAGCAGATGATGGCGCGCCTGCACTCACCGCAGCAGTTCGCGATGTTCGCCGACATCGAACTGGTCGCGTTGGTCACGGCCGACACCGATCGCGCCGCCGTCTTCGTCAAACACGCGCTCGGCGCCTTCGAGTTCGCGAGCGCCGAATTGCAGAACACGGTGCGAACCTTCGTCGGCGAGCAGTGCAACGCCTCGCGCGCCGCCGCTCAGCTCCATATGCACCGCAACACGTTACTGCGCAGGCTGGCCCGCGCCGACGAGCTGCTGCCCCGCCCACTGGCCGAGTCCGGCGTCAACGTAGCCATCGCCCTGGACGTCTTGCGCTGGCGCGGTGGGCAGCTCGGGTAGCTGCTGACGCCCAGCGCGTCTGGATCCCCGATTGTCTGAGCCCGGTTCAGAGTTTGGCGACTTCGCGCGAGCGTGAACGCAGCCGCAAACGACCGAACCGCCCTGACCAAAGGTCAGAGCGGCTCGATGTCGAGTGGAGCTAAGGGGACTCGAACCCCTGACCCCCACACTGCCAGTGTGGTGCGCTACCAGCTGCGCCATAGCCCCGTGCCGGTCCGGAGACCGCTCCTCGAGACTACAGGCGGAGGTACGGACCCTCGCCGGTAGGGGTCCCGACTGTGCGCCTGTCGAGGTCGCTGCGGCTGCTGTGTTCTATATGGAGTCCGAGACGAGATGGAGTCCGAGACGAGGCACGGGCCGGACCGATAGCGTGGAGGTACTTCGTAAGCTATCTTGCGGCAGCGACCCCATTACGTCAGCGACCACGGGATTCGATACGGGAGAGTCATGACCGATCGCACGAAGAACAAGGCAGGGCCGCCGCTGCTTTCCGGCGGCAACCCGCAGATCCCCAAAGGTGAGGGGGACGGCCCGGTGCGCGACTACATCGCCGCCATGCCCGAGTGGAAACGAGACGTCGGACAACGCCTGGACGACCTGATTGTCAGCACCGTCCCCGATGTCCACAAGGCCGTCAAGTGGAACCAGCCGTTCTACGGCCGCGAAGGCGAGGGATGGTTCCTGTCGTTCCGCTGCTACACCAAGTACGTGCAGGTGCAGTTCTTCAAAGGGACATCTCTGGACCCGATGCCGCCGAAAACATCCAAACACGATGAGGTGCGCTACCTCGACCTCTGCGAAGACGACGAGCTGGACGAGAACCGGCTCCGGTCCTGGTTCGAGCAGGCCGCCCGCCTGCCGGGCGAGAAGATGTGACGAGTTCTGAACGCCCAGCGGCGGGCTCCGGCCGGCATCAACCCGACCACAACGAAAAACCCTGCCCACCGATCACGGTGGACAGGGTTGCAACTTCGACCAAATGGTGGAGCTAAGGGGACTCGAACCCCTGACCCCCACACTGCCAGTGTGGTGCGCTACCAGCTGCGCCATAGCCCCATATTCGTTTTTCCGTGCGATCCGGGCGAGCCCTTCGCGCTGAAAGAAAACTACACCATTCGTCTCGACGCCAACAAATCGGCTGGTCAGCGCGGTGACGGAAGCGGGAACCCGTCACCGCGCCAGGCCGTATCAGCCCGCGACTTCGGCGACCCAGTTCTCGTTGCCGAGTGCGTCGACGACCACCCCGTTGTGGATGACGGCGGGCGTACCGGCCGCACCTGTCGCAGCGAGAGCCTGACGACCGGCTTCGGCGTCCGCTGCAGCCTGCTCGACGCGAGTACCGTCCGCGATGCACTGCGCGGCCTCGTCGGTGGCGCCGGCATCGCGGGCCATCTGCGCGAGCTGCTCGTTGTCGAGGTCGCTGTTGCCGCCCTCGGCAGGCTGGTTGTCCGGGGAGAACAGCGAGTCGTGGAACGCCGAGAACGCGATCGCGTCGCCGCTGTCGGCCACACACTGGGCCGCAGCAACCGAGCGGGTCGAGTAATCGCCGCTGCTCGAGAGCCGATCGAGGAACGCGAGGATGTGGTAGCGCACAGCGAGCCTGCCGTCGTCGACGGCCTGGGCGAGTTCCTGACCGTGTTTGTGCTCGAGTTCTGCGCAGTACGGGCACATCGGATCTTCGAAGAGGTCGATCGTCTCGGTTGCGTCGGGGAGCCCGAGCAGGATCGTGCCGTCGTCCTCGAGCGAGACCTGCACCGCCGAGTTCTGCACGGTGCCGTAACCGTCGTTGCGCGAATCGGTGCTGCCCGACTGCCACAGCACGCCGCCGATGACCAGCACCGCGACGACGGCCACAGCGATACCGCCGAGGAGATAGGTGAACTTGTTCGACGTCGGCTCCGGCGAGTATTTGACCGGTTTGACCTTTTTCGCGCTCACGGCTGTTGCCCTTCGTTCCTCGGGGATTCGTCCGGTCTCACTCTGCCATCACGGGCTGAGGTTCCGCTGAGAGGCGCGACCTCGGACCCAGCGCTGCCGGTGTCCGAGGAAACACGGTCAACCACACCGACAGGGCCAGGAATCCGATGTCCCGGGCGATTTCGAGGGCGTAGTCCCGGCCGTCGACGTCGGCGACGCCCCCGCCACCGAAACATCCACAGTCGATGGACAGGCCGCGCGACCAGGCCGACACGATCGCGCCGATGAGCACTATCAGCGCCGCCGCGCTCGCGACCGCAGCGGGGCGCACGGCCAGTCCGAGCAACAGCAACAGCCCGAGCAGCAGTTCGAGAACCGGAAACACCGCGGCGAACGGTCGTACGAGGTCTGTCGGCAACAACTGGTACGCGCGCACCGCAACCACGGTCTGGGTGGGATCGGAGAACTTGATCCACCCGGATATCAGCCATACGGCAGCGAGACCGAACCGCGCCACCACACCGACGATGCGCATCACCACGCGCTCGACAGTACCGAGATGCGGCTCAATGCCCCATGTCGTCCGTCACAGATTCCGTCACAGGTTTCGCACTGCGGCCCTTTCCGGCAAACAACCACGGCAGAGAAGTCGCCAGCATGATGACTCCGGTCACCGCGAATGCAACCGAATACGAGAGGTATTCGGCGAGCAGACCGGCCGCGATCGGACCGACCACGGCTCCGATGTCTGCCGTCATCTGGAAGGCGGCCAGCACCGGACCACCGCGCGCCTTGCTGCCGACCACGTCGGCGACCGCGGCCTGTTGTGACGGGTTGGACAGCCCCGAGCCCACGCCCGCGAGGAACGACGTGACGATGAACATGAGCAGGTTCTCGCTCAGCCCCATCGCGATGGTGCTCACACCGCACACCGCGAGCCCCGCCAGCACGAACGGCCGCCGACCGTAGCGGTCCGAGAGTTTGCCCGATTTGATGAGCACGAGAGCGTTGCCCACCGCGAACGTCGTCAGAGCGACCCCGGCGAAGGCTTCGCTCTGCCCGAGCGCCTCCACGACGAACAGCGGCACCATCGCCACGCGGACACCGAAGACGACCCAGCCGTTGGCGAAGTTCGAGCCGAGCGCAGCGCGATACGTCGGTGATTTCAGTGCCTCCGTGAACCGCATCGTCGGCGTTCCGTCGCTCTTCGCGGGCTGCGCAAGATGCGACGAGCGCAGACTGACCCCGACCACCGTCGCGGCGATCAGCAGCGCGACAGCGTAGATGAGAAACGGGGCCCTCAAGCCGAGTCCGACGAGGGCGCCGCCGACGAGCGGGCCGCCGATATTGCCGAGCAGGAAGCTGGTGGCGTACAGCGCGGCCACGCGACCGCGGGCATCCGGTGGCGCGATCCGCACCAGCAACCCGAGGGCCGAGACCGTGAACATCGTCGACCCGATCCCGCCGAGTCCGCGGAACACCAGCAGCTGCCAGTAGTTCGCCGCGAACGCACAGGCACCGGTGGACAGGGCCACGATGAGAAGGCCTGTGATGTAGACCGGCCGCTCCCCCAGCTTCTGGACCAGCTGACCGCTGGCCGGCGCGAACGCGAGCCGCATCGCCGCGAACGCCGAGATGACGACTGTCGCGGCGGTGACGCCGACGTCGAAACTCCGGGCAAATTGCGGTAGGGCAGGGGCGACGAGACCGAAACCGAGAGCAATCACGAAGCTCGCGGCGACCAACACCCAGATTTCCCGCGGCAGGGCCGCCTCACGTGTGCGCATGATGTCCCGATGTTAGCTATGCGCACGACCGATGCCGGAACGCTGTCCCGGCGGGTGATCACCGTCCCACTACCATTCGCCCGGTGACCGATTACGACGATCCAGACATGTTCGGGGGCCTCGACGCCTCCACCCTGCCGCCCCGACAGCAGCGGATTCTGGTGACGATCCGGGACTGGGTCGCCGCCACCGGATGCCCACCCAGCACGCGGCAGATCGGTGACGCGGTCGGCCTGCGTTCGTCGTCGTCGGTGTCCAGGCACCTGAAGAGCCTGGAGGAGAAGGGCTTCCTCAGCAGGGGCGCGGCTGTGACCCGGCAACTGGACGTGCGCCCGTTCCTCGCGGGCGTGGCCCCGGACCGTCGCTCCCACAACACCGTGACGGTGCCGGTGGTCGGCGACATCGCTGCCGGTGCGCCGATCCTCGCCGAAGAGCACACCGACGAGATGCTGACCCTTTCCCGCGAGCTCGTCGGCTCCGGCACCGTGTTCGGGCTCAGAGTGCGCGGCGACTCGATGGTCGACGCGGCGATCTGCGACGGCGATGTCGTCGTGGTCCGGCGACAGGACGAGGCGCACTCCGGCGAGATCGTCGCCGCGATGATCGACGGCGAAGCCACGGTGAAGGTGCTGCGGCGCCGAGGCGGCCACGCCTATCTCGAACCCCGGAATCTCGCTTACGCCGTCATCGACGGCGACGACGCGGTCGTGCTGGGCAAGGTGGTGTCGGTGATGCGCCGGATCTGACGACTCGGGTGTCAGCCCAGGACCGACGACACCAGCTCCCGTGCGGCGTCCTGCACCTGGGCGAGATGTTCCGGTCCGAGGAACGATTCGGCGTAGATCTTGTACACGTCCTCGGTGCCGGACGGGCGCGCCGCGAACCACGCATTCTCGGTGGTCACCTTCAGTCCCCCGATGGCCGCACCGTTGCCCGGCGCCTCGGTCAGGGTCGCGGTGATCGGTTCGCCGGCCAGCTCGGTCGCGGTGACCTGGTCGGGCGACAACTTCGCCAGCACCGCCTTCTGCTCCCGCGTGGCGGGGGCGTCGACGCGCGCGTACGCCGGATTTCCGTATTGCTCCGCGAGTTCGGCGTAGCGCCGGGACGGAGTTGTGCCGGTCACCGCCGTGATCTCGGCGGCGAGAAGCGCCATGACGAGGCCGTCCTTGTCGGTGGACCACACGGAACCGTCGCGGCGGAGGAACGACGCACCGGCGCTCTCCTCGCCGCCGAATCCGACGCTGCCGTCGAGCAGGCCGGGCACGAACCATTTGAATCCGACCGGCACCTCGATCAATTCCCGACCCAGACCGGCGGCGACACGGTCGATCATCGAGGAGCTGACCAGTGTCTTGCCGACCTTGCTGGTGCTCGACCAGCCCGGCCGATTCCGATACAGGTAGTCGATGGCAACCGCGAGATAGTGGTTGGGGTTGAGCAGGCCACCGTCGGGTGTCACGATGCCGTGCCGGTCGGCGTCGGCGTCGTTGCCCGTCGCCAGGTCGTAGTTCTCGCGGGCGCCGATCAGCGACGCCATGGCGTTGGGAGACGAGCAGTCCATGCGGATCTTGCCGTCGGTGTCGAGCGTCATGAAGCGCCAGGTGGCATCGACCAGCGGATTGACCACCGTCAGGTCGAGACGGTGCCGCTCGGCGATCTCCCCCCAGTAGTCCACGCTGGCACCGCCGAGCGGGTCGGCGCCGATCCGCAGGCCCGCGTCGCGGATCGCGTCGAGGTCGACGATGCCCGGCAGGTCGTCGATGTAGGTGGCGAGGAAGTCGTAACGTCCCGCCGCCGCGAGGGCCGATGCCGCCGGTACCCGCTTGACACCGACAAGTCCGCCGGCGAGCAGCTCGTTCGCGCGGGCGGCGATCACCGAGGTCGCAGCGGTGTCGGCCGGACCGCCGTGCGGGGGGTTGTATTTGAAGCCGCCGTCGCGCGGCGGATTGTGTGACGGAGTCACCACGATGCCGTCGGCGCGGGCACCGTTACCTGCGTTGTGCCGGAGGATCGCGTGACTGACCGCGGGTGTCGGTGTGTACCGGTCGCGCGAGTCGACGACCACCTCGACATCGTTGGCGACGAGCACCTCGAGCGCCGTCGTCCAGGCCGGTTCCGACAGCGCGTGGGTGTCCCGGCCGAGGAACAGCGGACCGGCGGTGCCCTGCCCGGCCCGGTATTCGGCGATGGCCTGGGTGGTCGCGAGGATGTGTTGCTCGTTGAAGGCGCCGTCGAGACTCGAACCACGGTGCCCGGACGTACCGAAGGCGACCTGCTGCAGAACGTTCTCGGGGTCGGGCTGCACGGTGTAGTAGGCGGTCACCAGGTGCGCGAGATCTTCCAGATCCTCCGGTGCTGCCGGCTGCCCTGCTCGTTCGTGCGCCATGAGGCCTCCTCGTCGATGTGTCGCTTCATATCCTGCCTGTCGCGGCGCACGGCCGCGATGTGGAACCCCGATGTGCTCCGACCGCCCGGCGGATACGGCTTCCGGATACGACGAAGGCCCCGGCCCGGTCACCGTGTGCGGTGTTCCGGCCGGGGCCTTCGTGCGTGTTGGTGGAGCTGCCGGGAATCGAACCCGGGTCCTCCGCCGCCTCGCCAAGGCTTCTCCGTGTGCAGTTCGCTATGCCTCTACTTGGATCTCCCGGTCTCGCGAACAAGCCGTGATGACGATCCCAGTCGCTGTTTGATGTCCCGTACGACTCCGCGACCGAGCCGGACGGTAAAGCCCTCTAGCTGATGCCAGTACCCGGATCGAGGGCGAACCCGGACTGACAGACACGCAGTCGCTACTTAGGCAGCGAGTGCGTAGTCGCGCTGATTGGAATCGGCGCTTAATTGGTTGCAGCGACGCTTACGGTGGTCTCTTGCCTGCACCGACACGCTTCCCTTGACTCAACGTACGCAGTCGAAACCGTTCAGCCCCGTACGCGCCTGCGAACCTCGCAGGACTACCCACTGTAACGTCACGTCCTCCCCAAGTCATTCCCTTTTCCACCGGCGTGTTCATGACACCGATCACACGGGAGGGTCAACTCGCCACCGTGATCATCGCGACTGCGGCCAGGGCGAGGAGCATGCCGCCGTACTGGCCGCGCCCGACGCGTTCGCCGAGAATGACGAGCGCGAGTACCACCGTCGCCGCCGGATACAGGGCACCGATGACGCTGACCAGCGACAGCATTCCGCTCTGGAAGGCGAACATCATCGCGGCGTTGGCGACGACGTCGAGCGCCGCGACGGTCACCACGTGGAGATACAGATACCTGGGCGGGGCCACGAACTGACGCAGCGACAGGGCGGCCACCCACACGACCGCCGTGGCGGTCAGTCGCGACATCGCCAGCGGCCACAACCCTGTGCCTTCGGGTACCTGATGCAGGGTCACGAACATCAACGCGAACGCGATACCGGAGCCGACGGTGAACCAGGCGACGCGCGGGGTGAAGCGCGGATGGTCGTCGCCGCCGACCGTCTCCGGCGACTCCCGGCTGACGAGCACCACCGCGACGAGTGCCACGGCGATACCGACGGCTGCGAGTGCCCCGGGCCGCTCTCCCGCCACGAAACCGACGAGCACCGGAATCCCCGCGACGAGGACCGCCGTCACGGGCGACACGATCGACATCGGGCCCGCCGCAAGCGCCCGATAGAACCACCACACGGCGAGACCGCCGAAGAGACCGGCCACCGCACCCCACCCGAGGGAGGACGCGGTTAGGTCGCCGCCCACCAGCGGCGCGAGAAGAAGAACCATCACCAGCGACAGCGGATAGCTCGCGATGACGAAGTTGAGGGCCGAGACGCGGCGGGACGCGACCCCGCCCACGAAATCGCTGACCCCGTAACCGATGGCGGCGACGAGGGCGAGCAGGATTCCGGTCAGCGCATGCCCTTCACACGACGACCGAGTTCGCGGGTCACCTCGCGTTCGGCGGTGCGCCGCGCCAGATCCTGCCGTTTGTCGTAGTCCTGCTTGCCGCGGGCCAGAGCCAGCTCCACCTTCACCTTGCCGTCGGAGAAGTACATCGACAGCGGGACGAGAGTCTGGTTGCCCTCGCGGATCTTGCCGACGAGCGAATCGATTTCGCGCCGGTGCAGCAGCAGCTTGCGCGTGCGGCGCGGCGCGTGGTTGGTCCAGCTGCCGTGCCCGTATTCGGGGATGTGCAGTCCGCGGAGCCAGACCTCGCCGTCGTCGACCGTCGCGAATGCGTCGACGAGCGACGCCTTGCCCTCACGCAGGCTCTTCACCTCGGTGCCGACCAGCGCGATACCCGCCTCGTAGGTGTCGATGATGGCGTAGTTGTGCCGCGCCTTGCGGTTGGTGGCAATGACCTTCCGGCCCTTTTCCTTCACGTGCAGGCCTTTCCGGTCCACGATCGGTCGAACAGAACACTGTCCAGCATAGGAACTCGCACAAGCCGTTATTCACGCACGTACAGGCGCAGCGTCGCGTATGCGGTCAGTGCGGCCATGCCGACACCGACGATCACCAGGAAGGGTGAGACGAGAAGGATGTCGCTGTCGGTGATGCGGGCGACGATGTTCGCCTCGTAGACCTCGGTGAGCATGTCGTCGACGAACAGCGACTTGGCGGTGAAGAGGCCGGCGATGGCCAGTGCGGCGCCGACGATGGCGGCCACGACCGCCTCGAGGAGGAACGGGAGCTGCGTGTACCAGCGGGTCGCGCCGACGAGTCGCATGATGCCCACCTCGGTGCGGCGGGTGAACGCGGCGATCTGGACCATGTTGGCGATGAGGAGTACCGCGGCGATCGCCTGGATAGTCGCGATCGCGAACGCGGCGTTGCGCACTCCGCCCAGCACACCGAACAATCGTTCGACGAGATCCTGCTGATTGAGGACGCTGTCGACTCCCGGCCGGGTGCCGAAATCGTCCTGAATGAGGGAGAACCGCTCCGGATCGGACATCTTGATCTTGAACGAGGCCGGGAAGCTCTCCGCGCTCACCAGTTCGGCGAGTTCGGGTTGGTCGGCGAAGACCCGATCGGTCGCGTCGGCGACCGCATCGTCGCGGCTGAGGTACTGCACCGACACCACGTCCTGCGTGTTTTCCAGGTCGGTGCGCAACGCGCTGCAGATGTCCTGATCGCACTCGGGGTCGAGGGTCGAGATGTCCTCGGTGAGGAAGACCTGAACCTCGACCCGGTCCAAGAAGATCTGCTGCGTCTTACCTGCCATCTGCACCACCAGCAGGCCGGCGCCGAACAACCCGAGCGAGATCGCTGTGGTGAGGATCATGGCGACGGTCATGGTGAGGTTGCGACGCAGGCCTGTGGCGACCTCGCTGAACAAGAAACTGGCACGCATGGGTTTGTGTGGTCCTTCGGTTGCCGGATGAACGGGCGTCGTGCGCGGGCGGTGGGCTACCGGCCGACGCCGTAGACACCGCGGGCTTCGTCCCGGACCACCCGTCCGAGGTCGAGTTCGACGACACGGCGCCGCATCGAGTCGACGATGTGATGGTCGTGGGTGGCCATGAGGACCGTGGTGCCGGTCCGGTTGATCCGTTCGAGCAGCAGCATGATGTCCTGGCTGGTCTCGGGATCGAGGTTGCCGGTGGGCTCGTCCGCCATGAGCACCAGCGGACGGTTCACGAACGCCCGCGCGATCGCGACCCGTTGCTGTTCACCACCGGAGAGCTCGGACGGCAGCCGATCCGCCTTGCCCGACAGACCCACGAGTTCGAGCACCTCGGGCACGGTGCGTTCGATCACCGCGCGGGGTTTGCCGATGACTTCGAGCGCGAACGAGATGTTCTCGGAGACGGTCTTGCGCTGCAGCAGGCGGAAGTCCTGGAACACGCATCCGAGGTTCTGACGCAGCTTCGGCACTCGACGTGCAGAAAGCTTGTTGAGGTGGAAATCCGCGACGTGGATGTTGCCCGCCGTGGGCGCCTCCTCCCGTAGGAGCAGTCGCAGGAACGTGGACTTGCCGGAGCCGGACGGGCCGATGAGGAACACGAACTCGCCCTTGCCCACCTCCACACTCACGTCGTCCAGTGCGGGGCGGGTCGAGGTCTTGTACGACTTGGACACATTCTCCAGGCGGATCACGACGGCCATGCTAGCCGTTACCCGACGGTGACCTAACCCCCCGACTCGCCGGTAGGTTCCGTGCCGGGCCGGTCGCCGAGGTTCGGGATGCCCGGTATCCGCGGGAACTGGAACGGTGCCTGGCCCGCGGTGGTCGGGACTGCGGTGGTCGGCACGGCCGTGGTCGCGTCGCCGGGCCCGGTTGTGTCCTCGGTCGGGGTGGGCGTCCCGGTAGGGGGCACTGTCGTGGACTCGGTGGGGAACTGTTCGACGGTCGGCACCGGCTCCGGCTCGACGGGCGGCACATACGGCACATACGGCCGGTCCGAAATGATGACGGCCTGCTGCGGCACGCCGCCTTCCGGTTCGGGCTCCTGGTTGATGAACAAATACAGCATCCACATGCCGAGCCACAGCAGGCACAGAGCGAGGGTGCTGGTACGCACACGTCCGTGCAGCAGACGTGACGGGATGTCGAGCCGCAGCCGGCGGCGTTCGGTCATGATGCCTCCGCCCGTTCGACCACGCTGGCCGTGTCGAGCTGCGGCGTCACGGTGATGCCCTTGGAGCGCAGCGCCGCGGCGATGCGGGCACGCAGCAGCCGCCCGACCTGAAATTGCTTTCCCGGAAGAGTGCGCGCGACCATGCGGATGCTGACCTGGTCGACCTCGAGACTTTCGACGCCCATCACGCTCGGTTCGTCGAGCAGCAGCTCACGAACGCGGTCCTCCTTGTAGGCCGCCTCGCCGACGTCGCGCAGAATGTCGTTGACGGCCGCGATATCGGCGGTGACCGGGATGGGCACGTCCACCACCGCGCGCGCCCAGTCCTTCGACAGGTTGACGGCCTTGTTGATCTGACCGTTGGGCACCGTGATCACTTCGCCGGCGGCGCTGCGGACCCTGGTCACGCGGAGGGTCACGTCCTCGACCGTCCCGACGGCATCCTCCGACGCGCCGGTGACCGAGATCTGCACCGTGTCGCCGAAGCCGTACTGCCGCTCGGTGATGATGAAGAACCCGGCCAGGATGTCCTGCACGATGCGCTGCGCGCCGAAACCGAGCGCCGCACCGAGCACGGTCGCGGGAGCCACCAGGCTCCCGATCGGAAGCGCCAGGTAGTCGAACACCTTCAACGTCGCCACGATGTAGACGAAGGCGATCACCATCCAGGTGACGACCTGGGCGACGGAGTGCCGATGTTTGGTGGCCTCGGAGCGCACCAGCTCGTCGGACTGCTGATAGCGCTCGTCGATCCGGCGGGTGATCCGCTCTCCGAGCCAGGTGACGAATCTCGCCACGAGGACGGCGCCGAGCACCGTCAGTGCCATCAGCAATCCGTTGGTACCGAGCCAGTTCAGCAGCCTATCGGCGGGAAACAGCATTCGACTCCTCCCCGCTGGGGATCATTGCTTCTGTTCTTCTCTCATGCGCCAGCGGATACCGGCTTCGAGGAAGCCGTCGATATCGCCGTCGAGCACACCGGACGGGTTGTTGACCTCGAACTCGGTGCGCAGGTCCTTGACCATCTGGTACGGGTGCAACACATAGGAACGCATCTGGTTGCCCCACGAACTGCCGCCGTCGCCCTTGAGCGCGTCCATCTCGGCCCGCTCCTCCTGACGTTTGCGTTCGAGCAGCTTGGCCTGGAGGACACGCATCGCGGAGACCTTGTTCTGCAGCTGCGACTTCTCGTTCTGACAGGTGACGACGATACCGGTAGGCACGTGCGTCAGCCGCACCGCGGAGTCCGTCGTGTTCACGGACTGACCGCCCGGCCCGGACGAGCGGTAGACGTCGACACGCACGTCGTTCTCGTCGATGTCGATGTGGTCGGTGGTTTCGACCACGGGCAGCACCTCGACTTCGGCGAACGACGTCTGGCGGCGGCCCTGATTGTCGAACGGGCTGATGCGCACGAGGCGGTGCGTACCCATCTCGACCGACAGGGTGCCGTAGGTATACGGCGCCTTGATCGCGAAGGTCGCGGACTTGATGCCGGCCTCTTCGGCGTACGACGTGTCGTACACCTCGACACCGTAGCCGTGCTTGTCGGCCCAGCGGATGTACATGCGCATGAGCATCTCCGCCCAGTCCGCGGCGTCGACACCCCCGGCGCCGGCGCGGATGTTGACGAGGGCGTCGCGCTGGTCGTATTCACCCGAGAGCAGGGTGCGCACCTCCATCGCCTCGATGTCGCTCCGCAGGGTTTCGCGTTCGGCATCGGCGTCCGCGAGCGCTGCGGTATGCGCGTCGCCCTCTTCACCTTCCGCGAGTTCGTAGAGAACCGGCAGATCTTCGAGCCGCTGGCGAAGCGCCTCGACGCGGCGCAGCTCGCCCTGTGCGTGCGAGAGCTGGCTGGTGACCTGCTGCGCGTGATCCTGGTCGTTCCACAGGTCCGGATCGGACGCCTGGTGCTCGAGTTCGTCGATACGACGGCGCAACTCCTCGACATCGAGAACCTGCTCCACGGTGCGGAGGGTCGTTTCGAGCTCGGCCAGGTCTGCGGAAACATCGGGATGCACGATCCCCAAGGCTACCGGAGCGCCACCGGGCGTCGACGCCCACGGCGACGGGACCGACCTCGCGGGGAACCGGCCGGGACGACAGCGGCTAGCGTTTGCTCCATGGCCACCGATCACACCGCCGAACTCGACCTTGCGCTTCGTCTCGCGGACGACGCCGACTCGCTCACCCGCGCGCGGTTCGGCGCGCTCGATCTGAAGGTCGACGACAAGCCCGACCTGACTCCGGTGTCGGACGCCGATCTCGCGGTGGAACGGCGGATCCGCGAGGTGCTCGGGGCCGAGCGTCCCGCGGACGCGGTCCTCGGTGAGGAGTTCGGCGGCGACGCGGTGCTGCGCGGCCGGCAGTGGGTGGTCGATCCGATCGACGGCACGAAGAACTTCGTGCGGGGGGTTCCGGTGTGGGCCACGCTGATCGCGCTCCTCGACGACGGCGTACCGATCGTGGGGGTCGTAAGCGCTCCCGCTCTGAACCGCCGATGGTGGGCAATGGCCGGCGCGGGGGCTTGGTCGTCCTTCGACGGTGGAGAACCCCGCCGTCTCGGGGTGTCGGAGGTGCACGCGCTCGGTTCCGCGTCCCTGAGTTTCTCGAGTCTGAGCGGATGGCACGAGCGCGGTATCCGCGAGAACTTCGTCGCATTGACCGACGAGGTGTGGCGGGTGCGCGCGTACGGCGACTTCTTCTCCTACTGCCTCCTGGCCGAGGGCACGGTCGACATCGCACTCGAGCCGGAGGTGTCCCTGTGGGATCTCGCCGCCCTGGACATCCTCGTGCGGGAGGCGGGGGGCCGGTTCACCGACCTCGAGGGCACGGCGGGTCCACACGGGGGTAGCGCGGTGGCCACCAACGGGTTGCTGCACGACGAAGTGCTGGCCCGGTTACACCCCTGATCTGCGGAGATCCCCGACGGGCAGCGTTCGCCGCTCTCCCTCGGGAGCCAGAACTTACCGGATAGTAGACAGCAACCTTACTCAGGAGTAAGATGAGGGTCGTCCGCTGCCGCCTCGAGAAAATTTCTGGTGATCATGAGCAAGCAAGACAGTGTGCCCCGGACCACCCCTCGCGACACATCCGCCGTCGGCCTCAATCCGTTCAAGCGCGATGCCATGGGCGCAGCGATGCGAGTACTCACAAGAATCACCGGGTCCGAACTCGCCGACCGGTACAACATCCGCCAGACCATCGACCGGGTGACGTACCAGTCCACCAAGACCGGTTTCAAGACCCTCGGCGCCGCGACCCGCACCTTCAAGAAGGTCTCCGGCGGGGCCGGCCCGCAGCGACTCGCAACGGCGCCGAACGCAACCTTCTTCGATCTCACGCCCACCGACGAACAGCAGATGATCACGGAAACGGTGCGCGAGTTCGCCGCCGAGATCCTGCGACCCGCCGCCCACGATGCCGACGAGTCCGCCGCCGCCCCGGCCGATCTGCTCGCCCGCGCAGCCGAGCTGGGCATCACCCTCGTGAACGTCCCCGAGGCCTTCGACGGCGCCGCATCCGAGCGCGGCGCAGTCACCAACACGCTCGTCGCCGAAGCCCTCGCCCACGGCGACATGGGCCTCGCCCTGCCGATCCTCGCGCCGAGCGGTATCGCGGTGGCACTCACGCAGTGGGGTACCGACGAGCAACAGCAGACCTACCTCCCCGCCTTCGCGGGGGAGGATGTTCCGCAGGCATCGGTGGTCGTCACCGAACCGCGGGCACTGTTCGATCCCTTCGCGCTGCAGACCAAGGCCGTGCGCTCCCCCAGCGGCTACAGGCTCAACGGCGTCAAGTCGCTGGTTCCGGCGGCCGGAAGTGCCGAACTGTTCATCGTCGCTGCCGAGCTCGACGGCAGGCCGTCCTTCTTCATCGTCGAGGCGAAGAGCAAGGGTGTCGTGATCGAAGCCGACCCCGGCATGGGCCTGCGCGCGGCCGGACTGGGCCGGCTCCTCCTGACCGATGTCGCGGTCCCGCAGTCGGCGCTACTCGGAGACGAGGCCGCGGACGCACGCGACGCACACGGCGCGGACAGGCGCGCCGAGCAGTACGCCGACGCGGTGCGGCTGTCGCGACTCGGCTGGGCGGCGATGGCTGCGGGCGCCGGCCAGGCCGTGCTCGACTACGTCATCCCGTACGTCAATGAGCGTGAGGCCTTCGGTGAGCCGATCAGCCACCGTCAGGCCGTGGCATTCATGGTCGCCAACATCAAGATCGAGCTCGACGGCCTGCGACTGGTCACCCTGCGTGGCGCGTCTCGCGCGGAGCAGGGCCTGTCGTTCGCGCGTGAGGCAGCGCTCGCCCGCAAGCTCGCGGCCGACAAGGGCATGCAGTTCGGCCTCGACGGGGTCCAGCTGCTGGGCGGCCACGGCTTCACCAAGGAACATCCCGTCGAGCGCTGGTACCGCGACCTGCGGGCCATCGGAGTCGCCGAAGGCGTCGTCCTCGTCTGAGCCCTCGTCTGAGCGGTCCGATCCGAACAAGGAAAATCCGATGATCAATCTCGAACTTCCCAAGAAGCTCAAGGCATCCGCGAATCAGGCCCACCAGGTCGCCGCGCAGATATTCCGTCCCGTCTCCCGCAAATACGACCTGGCCGAACACGAATATCCGGTCGAGCTCGACACCATGGCCGCCATGGTCGAGGGGCTCAACGATTCCGGGCAGGGCGCAGCGGGCGCCACCCTCGGACGGGACAGCAAGAGCACGACCGCCGAGAGCGGCAACGCCAACGGCGGCAACATGGCCGGACTGCTCAACGTCCTCGAAACATCCTGGGGCGATGTGGGGCTCACCCTGTCGATCCCGTACCAGGGTCTCGGCAACTCGGCGATCGCCGCGGTCGCGACCGACGAACAGCTCGAACGCTTCGGCAAGGTGTGGGCGTCGATGGCCATCACCGAACCCGGATTCGGTTCGGATTCGGCCGCCGTGACCACCACCGCGGTACTCGACGGTGAGGAATGGGTGCTCAACGGCGAGAAGATCTTCGTCACCGCCGGCGAACGGTCGACACATGTGGTGGTGTGGGCCACCGTCGACAAGTCCAAGGGTCGCGCCGCGATCAAATCGTTCGTGGTCCCTCGCGACGCCCCCGGGCTGAGCGTGGCCCGGCTCGAACACAAGCTCGGGATCAAGGCTTCGGACACCGCCGTGCTGGTCCTGCAGGACTGCCGGATCCCGAAGGACAACATTCTCGGCTCGCCGGAAGTGGAGGCCGAGAAGGGCTTCGCGGGGGTCATGCAGACCTTCGACAACACCCGTCCGATCGTGGCGGGCATGGCCATCGGTCTCGGCCGGGCAGCGTTGGAAGAATTGCGCGCGATCCTCGCCGACGCGGGCGTCGAAATCTCCTATGATGTCCCCGCATACAACCAGCACGCCGCGGCCGCCGAGTTCCTCGCCCTCGAGGCCGACTGGGAAGCCGCTTACCTGCTGGCGCTGCGGGCAGCATGGATGGCCGACAACAAGAAGCCGAATTCGCTCGAGGCGTCGATCTCCAAGGCGAAAGCCGGACGCACCGGTACCGCGGTGTCGCTCAAGGCCGTCGAGCTCGCGGGCACGTACGGATACTCCGAGCGGCCACTGCTCGAGAAGTGGGCCCGCGATTCGAAGATTCTCGACATCTTCGAGGGCACGCAGCAGATTCAGCAGCTGATCGTGGCCCGCAGGGTTCTCGGAAAGACGTCCTCCGAGCTGAAGTAGAGCACCGGAGGACCCATCGGGGGATGGGACCCTCGCCGCGCATCCGTGCGCGGCGAGGGATTTCCGATTCGGGCAAATCGGCTTCTGTGTGAGGATCGTCACCGATACTGTGTGCGAAGACGCACCGGACGCAGTATCGGAGGGGGACGAATGCCCGGGCTGGACATTGTCGACAGAATTTCCGGCGGAAAGATCAAAACCGCCAAGATCACCGATACACTCGGGGCCCTCGCGGTGCTGCGGCGCGCGGGCCTCGTTCACTTTCCGCGAGTCGACCAGAGCATCGCCACCATCGCCGCAACCCGCAAGTACGGTCCGTTCGCCGGTTCGGTACACGCGAATGCCGAGCGAGGCCTCGAGGCGGTCGCGATCATCGACGAACACGGCGAGACGACCTACCGCGAGCTCGAAGCCAAGTCCAACGCGCTCGTGCGTGCGTGGGAAGCCGCCGGGATCTCCGCGGATTCGGTGCTGGCCGTCATGGCCCGAAATCACTGTGGCCTCGTTCTGACCATGCTGGCGGCCACCAAACTGGGTGCGCGCCTGGTGATGATGAACACCGGGTTCGCGCCGCGACAACTTGCCGATGTCGCGGCGCGGGAGAAGGTCTCGACTTTCGTCTACGATTCCGAGTTCTCCGACGTCGCGGCGGCGCTGCCGCACGACGTCCGGAGGTATCTCTCCTGGCGGGACGAAAATGTGGCCGGGGCGAGCGAAGCGACGGGAGATGTGGCCGGGGCGAGCGAAGCGACGGGAGATGTGGCCGGGGCGAGCGCAGCGAGGGGGAGCGGAGCGACGGGAGATGTGACCGCAGACATTCCGACACTGGAGTCGACGCTCGCCGGTTTCGATGGGTCGTCGGTGGCGCCGCCGAAGGACTACAACGGGTTCGTCCTGCTCACCAGCGGAACCACCGGCACTCCGAAAGGGGCTCCGCGCGGCCGGACGTCACCGCTCGCGTCGGCGCAGTTCCTCGACCGTGTGCCACTGCGGCGCGGTCAGACGATGCTCATGGCGGCCCCGGCTTTCCACGGCACCGGCGTCTCGCAGTTCGCACTCGCGTTGGCCCTGGGTCAGACCGTCGTGATGATGCGGCGCTTCTCTCCCGTCGACACGTTGCGCATGATCGAGCAGCACCGCGCGAACGTCCTGGTGGTGGTGCCGACCATGTTGCAGCGCATTCTCGATCTGGGGAAGGACCGGATCTCTGAGTTCGACACGTCGAGCCTGCAGATTCTTTTAGCGGCGGGGTCAGCCTTGTCCCCCGAGGTGTGCCGCCGCACGAGCGAAGCGTTCGGCGAGGTGCTCCACAATTTGTACGGGTCCACGGAATGCGCGGTCGCGACGGTAGCGACCCCGGAGGATCTTCGCCGAGCGCCCGGTACCGCGGGCCGGCCGCCGGTGACGTGTCGCGTCGAACTGTTCGACGACGACGGCAGCCGGATCACGGATTCCGGCGTGGTGGGCCGGATTTTCGTCGCGAGCGGTCTCAGTTTCAACGGCTATACGGACGGACGGGACAAGGAGCGTATCGACGGACTGCTCTCGACGGGAGACATCGGGCACTGGGACGAGCAGGGTTATCTCTTCGTCGACGGCCGAGACGACGACATGATTGTTTCCGGCGGGGAGAACGTATATCCGCTCGAAGTCGAGAATCTGCTGGTGGAGCGCGACGACGTGCTCGATGCAGCTGTGGTCGGCGTCCAGGACCCGGAGTTCGGGCATCGTCTGCGGGCGTTCGTGGTTCCGTCCCCGGACAGCGCGCGCGACCCCGAGGACATCAAAGCGTTCGTGAAGGCGAACCTGGCGCGGTACAAGGTGCCGCGTGAGGTGGTTTTCCTGGAAGAGTTGCCTCGTAACGCGACCGGCAAGTTGCTCCGCCGGGTGCTCGTGGAGATGGAGCCGCCGACAGACGCGTCGACGTCGTCGGTCCAACGGCAGCCCTGACAGCCGAAAATACGAAGGCCGCCCTTCCGAATCGGAAGGGCGGCCTTCGTGGTGGTAGCGGGGACAGGATTTGAACCTGCGACCTCTGGGTTATGAGCCCAGCGAGCTACCGAGCTGCTCCACCCCGCGTTGCATGAATCAACGTACACGAGCGCGGAAACGGAAAGCAAATCGCATGAGGCGCCGTCGTTTTGCGGTCTTCCATGCACCCTCGGAGAGTGACGGAGCCCACTTTTCACCCGTGATCCCCACTACATAACGAACGAATAACATTCATGTGACAAAGGCGCATATTTGCGCGTCGACCTGCACCGATGCCGAAGGTACGTCCCACATCCTGGACACACGTCCGTGAGATTCATCGGATGCGCCGCGCCAATCTTCTTCTGTACGTTCGGTCCCGGCTCGAAACCACCGAGCCACCACCGGCCCGCCGCCGCCGACTCTGCCCCGCGGGATTCGGTGCCTACGAAAGCTTCGAGGGGCAGAGGGCGTGGCACACGACACCCGATCCGATGGATCCGATGGGCATCCCGATGCCCGCGTTCCCGGGGGCTGCCATCGTCCGCGAGCGCGGAGAGGATTCCACCCACATGACTACTTTCTTCAGCAAGCGTGTTCTTCGTACGGCCGTCGTCACCGGTGCACTCGCCGCGGTCCCCCTCGGTCTCGCGACGGGCACGGCATCCGCCGCGAGCCACAACTGGGACGGGGTCGCACAGTGCGAAAGCGGCGGTAACTGGGGCATCAACACCGGCAACGGTTACTACGGCGGCCTCCAGTTCTCGCAGAGCACGTGGGAAGCGAACGGCGGCAGCGGCAGCCCGCACACCGCCTCGAAGGCCGAGCAGATCCGCGTTGCGGAGAACACCCTGCAAACCCAGGGTCCGGGTGCATGGCCGACGTGTGGCCAGTACCTGACCACCGAAGCCGCGCCGGCAGCACCCGCCGCGCCGGCAGCACCCGCCGCGCCGGCAGCACCGGCCGTGCCCGCCGCACCGGCCGCCCCTGCGGAAACCCAGCAGGTGCTCGACGCTGCGTCCGCCCTGGCGACCCAGCACGGGTACGGCGCTCAGTTCTCGCAGTTCGTCGATGTGGCGCTCGCGGGTCGCTGACCGCCCGAGCACCGACAGCCCGAACATGAGCAGGGCCCCGCGATCGAATCGCGGGGCCCTGCTCGTCGTTCTCCTCCTGTTGCCCCGATCGGGGTCAGCCTCCGGTGGACTCGTACGCCTCCACGGCTTGCTGGACCCGTTCGAGAGCGCGGCCATAGGCCTCGAAATCGCCGCTGCGCTGGGCATTGCCGAGTTCTTCGAGCGCGGCACCGAGTTCGGCGACCGCGGCGTCCCGGTTCGCCGGCACCGGCGCGGCCGGAACCGGGCTCTGAGCCGGCTGCTCTGGAGCCGCTCCGTCTGCCACTTCGCCCCGCGTCTGGTCTTCGACTTCGGCGGTCGGTTGCGCCTCTCCACCGGGTGCGGTGGCGGCGTCACCGACACCTTGCCCGAATACCTGGTCGAGTGCACCTGCGAGTGTCGGGCCGTAACCGATGCGCACACCGCCACCCGTGCCCGGTTCCCGGTAGCTGACCAGCACACGCGACAACTGCGGGAACGTCGAGGTACTGCCCGCGGTCGGATTACGTTCGGTGTACATGGGCTGGACGTACAGGATGCCGCCCTCCGCAATGGGCAGAGTCAGCAGATTTCCATACTGAATACGGTTGGAACGTTCGAGCAGTGTCCGTTCGGACGCGACTCTGGTGTCGGAGATCATCGCGTTCTGCGTCTGCTCGGGACCGAACGTCTGCGTGTCGGTCGGCAGTTGCAGGATCGTGAACTGGCCGTACTTCTCCGGATCCGCTTCCACCGAGATGTAGGCGGACAGGAACTGGCGGTTGTACCCGACCATCGCCGACGTCAACCGGAACGACGGCTCGGCGGTTTCCTTGTCGCCCATCAGCAGGTAGTACGGCGGCTGGTTCGCGCTCGTATCGACCGTCGGGTCGGCCGGCACCGACCAGAATGCGTTGTTGGTGAAGAACTCACGCGGATCGTCGACGTGGTACTTCGCCAGCATTTCCCGCTGCACCTTGAACAGGTCTTCCGGATACCGGAAGTGAGCGCGGAGCTCGTCGGAGATCTGGTCCTGCGGTGTCACGGCCTCCGGGAAGACACCCATCCATGCGTCGAGAACCGGGTCCTGCTCGTCCACCTGGTACAGGGTGACGGTGCCGTCGTACGCGTCGACCGTCGCCTTGACGGAGTTGCGGATGTACGACACTTCCTTACGCGGAATGAGCCGGCCCGTGTTCTGGTCGATGCTGTCCTCGACGAGACCCTCGAGCGATGCGCGTTGCGCGTAGGGGTAATGGTCGAGCGTCGTGTAGGCGTCGACGATCCACACGATCCGTCCGTTCACCGCGGCAGGGTAGGCGTCACCGTCGGCGGTGAGCCACGGTGCGACCTTGGTGACACGCTCGCGCGGGTCGCGGTTGAACAGAATCTTCGAATCGCCGCCGATGGCACTCGAGAACAGAATGTTGCGTTCGGCGTACTTCGCCGCGAAGGCGAGTCGATTGAACCAGTTGCCGATCCCGACGCCACCGGTCCCGGTGTACGTGTACTTGGAGGTGTCGGTGTCGTACTCGCGCGGCCCGGACTCGTCGGCGCCGTTGCCCACGATCGCGTAGTCGGGCTCGACTTCCGCGATGACCTCGCCGTAGTAGATACGCGGCTGCTCGACCGGGATCACCTGGTTGTCGGCGGCCAGCGACGCGAGGTCGCTGACCTGGTAGACCGGGTAGCCGCTGTTGCTGTTCGCCGCCTCTTCCGCGGACGCGCTCGCCGCGGCGTTGACACGATTCGCAGGCGCCGCGACCAGGCCGTTTCCATGCGTGTACACGGTGTGGCGGTTGATCCAGTCGGTCTGGTTGCCGGTCAGGCTGGTCGGCGACAGCTCTCGCGCGGCGACGATGTAGTCCTCGACCTTGCCATCGATCTCGTAACGGTCGATGTCGAGCGACTCGGGGTAACCGTAGAAGTTCTTGAGCTGCGTCTGCTGCGTGAAGGTGCGCGGCAGGATGTTCGGATCGAGGAGACGAGCGTTCGCGATCGTCGTTATGTCGGCGGGGACCTGTTCCGGCGATACGGTGCCGACACCCGGATAGTCCTCGTACTTCACCTTGTCTTCGGTGATCCCGTACGCCTCGCGGGTGGCCGCGATGTTGCGTTCGATGTATTCGCTCTCCTTGTCGGCGGCGTTCGGCCGGACGGAGAACTGCTCGACCATCAGCGGGTAGACCGCGCCGACCAGGATCGACGAGAGCACCAGCAGCGCGGTTGCCAGGGCCGGGATCCTCAGATCGCGCAGGAAGATCGCGGCGAAGAACGCGATAGCGCAGATCACCGCAATCGCGAGCAGGATCAACTTCGCGGGGAGCACTGCGTTGATATCGGTGAAGCCGGCGCCGGAGAACGTGGGTTCCTTCCGGCTGCTCCACAGCAATTCGTACCGGTCGAGCCAGTAAGCGATGGCCTTGAATGCCACGAAGAGACCGGCGAGAACGGCCAGCTGCACCCGCGCAGCCGTCGACATGCTTCCGCCGCGGCCGGCGAGCCGGATACCGCCGAAGATGTAGTGCGTGACGAGGTTGGCGAAGAACGCGAGCACGACGGCCACGAACAGCCAGTTGAGCAGGTAGCGGTAGAACGGCAGATCGAACGCGTAGAAACCGACGTCCAGCCCGAACTGCGGGTCGGTGCTCCCGAAGGAACCGCCGTTCAAGAACATCTGGACCGTCACCCAGCCGGCCTGCGCGATCAGGCCCGACAGCACACCGAACACGATCGGGATACCGAGCCCGAACGTGCGCATCCGGGTCATCACGGTGGTGCGGTAACGCGCAACCGGATCGTTGGGTCCGGTGGTCGGCACGAACACCGGCCGCGACCGGTACGCCAGCAGCAGCGCGAGCCACAGGACGGCGCCGACGAACAGGCCGACGACCAGGAACAGCACAAGTCGGGTCAGCAGGACTTTGACGTATACGCCCCGGAAATCCACTTCGCCGAACCACAGCCAGTTGGTGTACGTGTCCACCAATCGGGGTCCGAGCAGCAGCAGCACAGCGGCTACCACGGCAAGGATCAGCAGCAATCTGTTGCGCTTCGACAATGTAGGTATTCCGGTGGGGGGCCTCATGCCCACGTGCCACGCTCCCAACTCGTCCGGCGGCGCGAGAGCGCGCCGCGTCTGTCCACCTCGTGCGTCACACCGGGTGACCGTTTCGCCCCACTCTACGGAACCGCAGGGCAGGAGGTGACCCGTCGTCACCACAGCGCACGCACCTGTGACCGCTCGGGCCCCCAGATGTCAGGATAGGCGTGTGACCGACCACCTTCCCGCGCCCTCGGAAGAGGCGCTTGCGCGCACCGTCCACGAGATCGTCGATTTCGTCGATGCCGAGGGCTGGGAGCAGCCTCCGATGATGTTTGCCCTCGTACCCACCGTGCTCCTGGCGGCGTCGGAACCGGCGCTGAGCGACCAACTCGACGCGGGCCACGAGTACACGCCGATCCTCCAGGAGGCATTCCCCGACGATGTGGGCGGCGGCAGCCCGGCGCTCGACGAATTCCTCGCGACCACGAGTTGGCCCGAATCGGTCGCCGGATGCGCTCTCGTCCAGGAGATCGTGGTCCTGCCGCCGAGCGCGGAAACCGATCTCGACGAGGCTCTGGTGCCGCTGCTCGCCGATCCCCTGGCCGCGGACGAGGCCGCGCGCACCGCGGCGCACCGCCATCCCGATCGACGCGAAGGCCGGCTCATCGCGGCGGTTCTGCGGGACGGACCGGCCATGGCATTGCTGCAATTGCGGCCGAGCGACGAGGACGATCCGTTCGCCGGCATCGAGCTGCGCACGTACGACGACCTCGCACCCAACGTGATCAGCGCGTTGTACGCGACGCTCGAACCCGGCGACAACGACTGAGAAGGTCGCGGTTTCACGGGTCTATCCGCAGGTCGGCGCCATGTCACCCGCGGACAGCGCCTCGAGTGAATCGATCGCGGTGCCCAACGTGTCGACCTCGACGAGTTGCACTCCGTCCGGGGCGCCGGTCAGCGCTTCCGCGCAGTTCTCGGTGGGAACGAGGAACACTTCGGCGCCGTCCTCGGCCGCGGCCGTCAGTTTGTGGGTGATGCCGCCGATGGGTCCGACGACTCCGTCCGAGTCGATGGTGCCGGTGCCCGCGACGGACTTGCCGCCGGTGATGTCGCCCGGGGTGAGTTTGTCGATGACGGCGAGGCTGAACATGAGACCGGCCGAGGGGCCGCCGATGTCCGCGAGGTTGAACGTCACCGTGAAGGGAACGTCGGGCACCTCTTCGGTGCCGATGCCGAGGAAACCCTTGTCCGGCTCGCCCGGTCGGGCGCCGAGCACGACCCGGACGGTCTCGTCACCCTCGCCGCGATCGACGGTGACGTCGAGTGCCTCGCCGGGTGGGGTGTCCCCGACCGCCCGCTGAACCTGCCCGGCGGTCGTCATCGGTTCTCCGCCCACCGCCACGACGCGATCGCCTTCGCGGAGCGCTCCCGACGCCGGACCGTCCTCGGCCACCGTCCCCACGCGAAGGTCGACCGGCATGTCCAGATGGTGCAGGGCAGCGAGTTCGGCGCTGCGCTCCGACTGGGAGAACAGCGCCTGATCCACAGCTCTCACCTCGTCCTTGCTGCGGTTCGGCGGGTACACCTGCTCGCGCGGCGCCAAACCGTAGCGGCCGCTGATCCACGCGGTCACGGTCTGGGCGAGGTTCAGATTGTCGGTGACCCCGACCGTCGTCATCACGAGGCGGCCACTGGGATCGTCGGCATCGATTCCGTCGACCGCCACGACGGGCTTGCCGTCGACCTCCCCGAGAGTGTCGAACGTCGGACCGGGACCGAGCGCCACGTACGGCGCCGTGACGTTGATTGCGACCGCCACCAGGACCAGCACCGGGAGGAGCGCGGCCAAGGGGGTCACGAAGCGTCGATTCACCCGGCCAGGGTATCGGGCGCCTCTGTTCGCGGTCAGCGTGACCACGATGACCGGCTCCCCGCTCTCGCGCCTTGTACCGTTGTGAGCATGAGCGACACGCCCTTCGGATTCTCGAATCCCGACGACGACCCCGACCGCAAGAAGGACGAGGGATCCGGCAGCGGCGGAGGCCCGGGCGGATCCCCCTTCGGCTTCGGCCTGCCCGGCGGTGACAATCCGTTCGGTGCCCAAGGGTTCGATCCCGCGCAGTTCGGCCAGATGCTGAGTCAGTTCGGTCAGATGCTCAGCGGTATGGGCAGCGCAATGGGCACCCCGAATGCCGGACCGGTGAACTACGAGGTCGCCGGCAAACTCGCCCGGCAGCAGATCGGATCGGTCACCCCGATCTCCGCGGGCACCGCAGACGCGGTGCGCGACGCCGCGCGGCTCGCCGAACTGTGGCTCGATGCCGCCACCACGCTTCCGGCCGGCGCGACCAAGGCCGTGGCCTGGACCCCGGTCGAGTGGCTCGACAACACCCTCGAAACATGGAAACGGCTGTGCGACCCCATTGCCGCGCAGGTCAACGGCATGATGCTCGAAGGCATGCCCGAGGAGGCCCGGGCGATGGCCGGCCCGATGATGGGGATGTTCGCCCAGATGGGCGGACTCGCATTCGGCTCCCAACTGGGCCAGGCGCTCGGCCAGCTCTCGAAGGAGGTCCTGACCTCCACCGACATCGGGCTTCCCCTCGGTCCCGAGGGCACGGCGGCCCTGCTCCCGACGGCGATCGAAGCCTTCGGCGAGGGTCTCGAACAGCCGGCCCAGGAAGTTCTCGTCTTCCTGGCGGCTCGCGAAGCGGCTCACCAGCGGCTCTACAGTCACGTGCCGTGGTTGCGGCAGCAGTTGCTGGCCACCGTCGAAGAATATGCGCGCGGCATCCGGATGGACTTCTCGGCCATCGAAGACCTCGCCCAGGGCATCGATCCGAGTTCGCTGACCGACCCGTCCAAGATCGAGGAAATCCTCAAGCAGGGCGCCTTCGAGCCGCAGACGACGCCCGAGCAGAAGCAGGCGCTCGAACGCCTCGAAACTCTGCTCGCCCTCGTCGAGGGCTGGGTCGAAACCGTGGTGATCGACGCCCTCGGAGACCGGCTGCCCGGCGTGTCCGCGTTGAGCGAGACGCTGCGCCGCCGCCGCGCGACCGGTGGCCCGGCCGAACAGACCTTCGCGACCCTCGTCGGTCTCGAGTTGCGTCCCCGCAAACTGCGCGAGGCGGCGACACTGTGGCGGCGCCTCACCACCGATGCCGGAGCCGAGGCGCGCGACAAGGTGTGGGCGCATCCGGATCTGCTTCCGGATACGTCCGATCTCGACAGTCCCGCGGGCTTCGTCGACCGTGTGCTCGGCGGTGGTACCGGAGCATTCGAGGATCCGATCGCCCAGCTGAAGGAGACGATCGAACGCGAGCGCGCCGAGCGCGAGCAGGGCGACTCCGACCCCGACCAGGGTACGGGTTCCGGCAAATCCGACTGACTCCGGATAACGCCTGCTCGACGCTCTTTCCGCCTGTGGATAACCGGGCTGCGGGCAGGCGCCACCCGGTGCCGCCACCGGCATGCTCACCGGCATGACCCCGTCACTCGATCCCTGTGTCCGCCTTGCACTCGACCCGGATCTGATCGTGCTCCGCCGTCCGGGAGGCGGCGTGCAGCTCGGCTGGGGTCCGGATACCGGGGTGATCGTGGCCCCACCGTCCGGCATGGACACCTTCGATGTGTACACCGTGCTGCGATTGCTGGACGGCCGCCACGGGCGGGACGCCGTGGCGGAGGCGGCGACCGCCGGGCGCGGCGCCGACCGCGCGGCGGTATGCGACCTGCTCGACGAACTCGTCGCGATCGGCGCCGTAAAGGTCGCGTCACCGGCGACCGAGTCCGTGGACCCCGCGCCGCCACCGCGTTTGCGCATATACGGCAACGGTCCGCTGACGGACGCACTCGCCGCGAACCTGACGTTGTGGGGCACCCGCCTGTCTCGCTCCTCTCGATATACCGACGAGACGGAGATCGCCGGGGCCGGAGTGGGGTATGTGCTGTTGACCGATGCCCAGGTACCCGACCCGCGTCTGGTGCAGGACCTCATGCGCCACCGGGTTCCGCATCTCGTCGTGCGGCTGCGAGACGGGCGCGGGGTGGTCGGGCCGTTCGTCGTGCCGGGACGGACGAGTTGCCTGCGCTGTGCCGACCTCACTCGCAGCGACCTCGATCCGTCGTGGCCCCAGCTGGCCGTCCAACTGTCGAACCGGGTGGGCCGCGCCGAACGGTCGGTGGTGCTGGCCACGGCCGCGGTGGCGCTCGGCGAGTTGGACGCGATCCTGGCGGGCCGTGCATCGGCGCCGCCCACCGTGATCGATCGCACCGTCGAGGTCGACCTGCGCACGTATCGGCTTTCCACGCGACGGTGGTTCCGGCATCCGGAGTGTGCGTGCTCGACGCCGCGGTCCACCGGTCAGGCATGATGGTGGGCGTGTCAGACATCCCCCGCAGGAGCTCTTCCCGCACCGCCAAACTCGCGAGTATCCCTCTCGGTATCGCGGGACGCGCCGCCGTGGGATTCGGCAGGCGCATGGCCGGTGGCGATCGCAACGAAATCGACGCGGAGATGGCCGCCCGAGCCGCTGAGCAGATGTTCACGGTCCTCGGCGAGCTCAAGGGCGGCGCGATGAAGTTCGGCCAGGCGCTCAGCGTGATGGAAGCCGCCGTTCCCGAGGAGTTTGCGGAGCCCTACCGCGAGGCCTTGACCAAGCTGCAGTCCGAAGCCCCGCCGCTCCCGGCCAAAGCGGTGCACCACGTCCTCGATCAGCAGCTGGGCACCCGGTGGCGGGAGCGTTTCGCCTCGTTCGACGATGTGCCGACTGCCTCTGCGAGCATCGGCCAGGTGCACCGAGCCGTGTGGTCGGACGGCCGCGATGTCGCGGTGAAGGTGCAGTATCCGGGGGCCGACGAAGCGCTGCGTGCGGATCTGCGGACGCTGTCGCGGTTCGCCGGTCTGTTCGCCACGGTGATGCCCGGAACCGATGTCCGCGCGCTTCTCGATGAACTGACCGCGCGTACCGAAGAGGAACTCGACTATCGCATCGAGGCGGACAACCAGCGTGCTTTCGCGGCCGCGTTCCACGGCGATCCGGATTTCATCATCCCGCACGTCGTCGCCAGCTCACCCAAAGTAGTGGTGACCGAATGGCTTTCCGCGACACCACTCTCGGTGATCATCAACGAGGGCACTCGGGAACAGCGTAACCGCGCGGGGGCGTTGCTGGCCGAATTCCACTTCAGCTCCCCCGCACGCGTCGGGATGCTGCACAGCGACCCGCACCCCGGCAACTTCATGCTGCTCGACGACGGACGGCTCGGTGTCATCGATTTCGGTGCGGCCGCAGCGATGCCCGACGGCTTCCCGCCGGAGCTGGGGCGCATGGTGCGGCTGGCACTCGACGAGCGATTCGACGAGCTCACCCAGCTGCTGTACGACCACAAGTTCGTGCTTCCGGGCAAGAAGGTCACCGACCAGGAGATCGCCGACTATCTGCGCCCGTTCACGGACCCGATCCACGGCGAGTCGTTCCATTTCACCCGTACGTGGCTACAGCGGGTCGCCGGCGTCGCCACCGACCTGAGCGGCCCGCAGTTCCGCACGGCCCGGACACTGAACCTGCCACCCGAATACGTGAGCGTTTTCCGGGTCCTGCTCGGCTCGGTGGGTATCTGCGCACAACTCGACGCGTACGCCCCCTATATGCGGATCCTGACGGAGTGGCTGCCCGGTCTCACCGACGAGTGATCGGAGAGCCGAGCAGCCCCGGCGCCTGAATTCACGCACACACCAATTCTTTCCGCGGTTCCGCAACCGGGTGTTTGCGGGGACGCCCGCGGGGACGCTTGCGGGCAACGATCGCACCGTGGTCGAAGATCTCGCCGCCCCACACTCCCCACGGTTCCTCACGGTCGAGCGCGGCGGCAAGGCACCGGGCACGTACCGGGCAGGTCGCACACAGGGACTTCGCGTGTTCGAGGTCGGCCGGTGCCTCCGCGAACCACAGGTCGGGATCGTTGTTGTGGCACGGCAGGACATCGAGCCGCGCGGCGTCTGCCTCGGAAGCGAAATCTCCGTCGGTATCGTGCGTAATTGTCGACACGGTATCGCTCGGCACGAGAGCTCCTTCTGCTGGTTCGTATGAATGCGGTGCGAACCGGGCCGAGAAAGAGATGGCCACGGTCCGCTGGGCGGGGTCCGTGGCCGAAAGAGTTTGTCGCTACCGGGAGCTTCCCTGGTAGAGACGTCCGGCCACGGACGAAGCGGCGGCTGCGCGCGCGCGTCGAACGCGCGCGGCAGCGGCGGGTGTGCCGACGCGGGCGGCGGCCGCCGCAGCGAATGCAGTGATGCCGAGCATCAGGGCCACCTCCTTCGTCGTGGGCACACGGGCTTCCCGTGACATCGTCGTCCAGGGTAGTTTCGCCCCCACGGGTCGCACAAGTTATTTTCTACCTGCGGTGATGCGACGCTGCCGCGATCCGGGCGCAGGCGTGCCCGTCCGGGTAAACTGCCGAGACATGGCTCTCGCGACCTCGAGGTTTCTGCCGGTACTCGATTGCCCCGATCCTCGGGGGCTCGCCGCGTTCTACCGCGACCTGCTGGGGTGGCAGGTCACTCAGGACTCCGACGACTGGGTCGAACTCTCCCGCGACGGTTACCTGGCGCTCGCATTCCAACTCGCGCCGCAGTTCGTGCCCCGAGCCTGGCCGGCCGAAGGCGTGCACTCGCACATCGACGTGTTCGTGGACGACCTCGACGACGCCGAGCGGGAGGCCCTGCGGCTCGGTGCACTGCGCGTCGACCATCCGCCGACTCCGCAGAAGTTCCGGGTCTACCGTGATCCGGCCGGACACCACTTCTGCCTCTGCACCACCTGAGCGCACTCGGCGCGTCGCGCCGGTAAGATGACCGGCGTGCAAACCGGCCGCTCGATATCCTTCACCGGATCGCGTGCTGCGAAAAACTTCTCGGCCGGACCACACGTCGGAGTTCGTCCGGAATCGACGACACTGCTGTTCGAGGAGAACCTGCGTCCCGGGGGCACGAACGGCTACACCACCTCTTGGGGCACCAACGCCCACGGCAAGATGGCCGGCTGCCCGCCGTCGGAGCGTGCGACCGTGCATCCGGCGGCCGAGACAGATGCGTCGCAGTCCGGGTAACAGCCCGGCCCGCGACGCCGTACCCGGCCTCCGGTGGCCACCCACGCCCGTCCGGAACCGCCGAATCGTGGTTCGCCCCTCCCGGAAATGCCGTAACCGGCGCGTCCGGTCGTCCCGGAAAGTCCTATGACCACTCCGTTCTCTCGCCAAACCCTGCTGTCTCCCGGTTCCTGGCCGGAGGTCAAGCGCGTCACCGAAGTCCTGCGCAAGGAAACCGTGGGCGGTGTGCTGCTGCTCGTCGCGGCGGCTCTCGCCCTGATCTGGGCGAACACGCCCTGGTCGGATGCCTACCACGCGCTGCGAGAGTTCAAGGTCGGACCGGCGAGCCTGCACCTGGATCTGCCGCTGTCGGTATGGGCAGCGGACGGGTTGCTCGCAGTGTTCTTCTTCGTCGTCGGACTCGAACTCAAGAGGGAGTTCGTAGCCGGCGACCTGCGCGACCTGCGCCGAGCAGCCTTGCCGATCACCGCGGCCGTCGGCGGAATGGTCGCGCCGGCACTGGTATTCGTGGTGATCAATCTCCGGACCGGAGACGGCGCACTGAACGGCTGGGCCATTCCCACGGCCACCGACATCGCTTTCGCGGTGGCGATCCTCGCCGTCGTCGGCTCGCATCTACCGGTCGCTCTGCGAACTTTCCTGCTGACGCTGGCCGTGGTCGACGACCTTCTGGCAGTCACGGTCATCGCCGTGTTCTACACCGAGGACCTCGACTTCGTATACCTGGGACTGGCACTGATTCCCCTGGCCTTGTTCGCATTCGCGGTCCAGAAACGCATCCGTTCGTGGTGGCTCCTCATTCCGCTGGCCTTACTCACCTGGTACCTGGTTCACGAATCCGGGGTGCACGCCACCGTCGCCGGTGTTCTGCTCGGTTTCACGGTGCCGGTACTGCGAAGCGCCGCGACCGGCGGACCGGACGCAGGTCCCGGGCTGGCAGAACACTTCGAACATCGGCTCCGGCCCTTCTCCGCCGGTGTGGCTGTGCCGGTCTTCGCGTTCTTCGCCGCCGGGGTCACTATCGGCGGGATCAGTGGATTCACCGCCACCCTCAACGATTCCGTCGCGATCGGCATCATCGCCGGGCTGGTCGTCGGCAAGGTCGTCGGCATCACCGGAACGAGTTTCCTGACCGCGAAATTCACGCGAGCCAGTCTCGCCGAAGGCCTGAGATGGATCGACGTCGCGGCGGTTGCCCTCCTCGGCGGTATCGGGTTCACCGTTTCCCTGCTCATCGGAGAACTGGCCTACGCCGGGGATCCGCTCCGCAGCGACCACGTGAAGATCGGTGTGCTGACCGGCACGATAATTGCCGCGCTGCTCGCCACCATCGCACTGCGCATCCGCAACCGAGCGCATCGAACGATCTACGAGCGGGAGAACCGCGACGACGATCACGACGGGATCCCCGACATCTACCAGTAACCGCGCTCTACAACTCCGCTCTACAACTCCAGTGTGTCCGCGATCCGCTCGCCCCGGACCAGCGCGAGAACGTCCGCCCCGTACTGTTCCAGCTTCTTCGCGCCGATGCCCGGGATCGCGACGAGCGAACGGTCGTCGCGAGGTTGCTGTTCGGCGATCGCGACGAGTGTGTTGTCGCTGAACACAACATACGCCGGAACCTTCATCTCCTTGGACCGATCGCGACGCCACTCCTTGAGCGCGACGAGCAGACCCTCGTCGAGGTTCGACGGGCAGCTCTCGCATCGTCCGAGCATCGTCGAGGTCGATCCCATCAGGGGCTTGCCACACACCCGGCACTGCGGACGCTTCTTCTTCGACGGTGCCGGCTCCACGATCTTCGACGCCGGTGAGCTGTCGGGGATCAGGCCGTGCAGGAACCGGGACCGCCGGCGCGACCGCCGGCCGCCCTCGGTCCTCGACAGCGCCCACGACAGCTGAAGGTGCACCCGGGCGCGGGTGACCCCGACATACAGCAGCCGGCGTTCCTCTTCGATGCCGGCTTCGTCGGGCGGAGTGTCCTTGTCGCCGGTCACGTGCGTGATCGGCAAGGTGCCGTCGGTCAACCCGACGAGGAACACCGCATCCCACTCGAGGCCCTTGGCCGCGTGCAGCGACGCCAGGGTCACGCCCTGCACGGTCGGCGGCTGGCGAGCTTCGGCGCGTGCCGCGAGATCGCGCAGCAACGCGGCCAGGGTCAGGTCCGGTTCGTGTTCGAGCAACTCCTCGGTGAGGGCTACGAGCGCGGTCATCGATGCCCACCGCTCCCGCGCCTGCGTCCCGGCCGGTTCGGTGTCGGTCAGCCCGAGCGGTACGAGCGCCGCACGCACCAGGGTGACGAGATTGGTTCCGCGATCGGCGTCGTCGGGCAGGTCTTCCCGGCCGGCCACCTGTCGCAGGGCATTCACCGCCTGCCGCACCTCGGTCCGGTTGAAGAACCCCTCACCCCCACGCACCTGGTAGGGGATGCCCGCTTCGGTGAATGCCTGCTCGTACGCCTCGGACTGCGCGTTGATTCGGTAGAGCACCGCGATCTCCGACGCGGTAACGCCCTGGCGGAGCAGTTTCGCAATCGCCTTCGCGGTGGCCTGCGCTTCGGCGGGCTCGTCATCGTACTCGGCGAACGTCGGTTCCGGACCTGCCGACCGCTGTCCGATCAACTGCAGCCTGGTTCCGGCGATCCGTCCACGCGCCTCACCGATCACCCGATTGGCGAGGTTCACCACCTGCGGCGTGGACCGGTAGTCGCGTTCGAGACGCACCACAGTGGCATCGGGAAACCGGCGGGAAAAGTCCAGGAGGTACTTCGGGGTGGCCCCGGTGAACGAGTAGATGGTCTGGTTCGCGTCACCGACGACGGTCAGGTCGTCACGGTCGCCGAGCCACGCGTCGAGCACCCGCTGCTGCAGCGGTGTCACGTCCTGATATTCGTCGACGACGAAGCAGCGGTACCGGTCGCGGAACTCGTCCGCAACAGTGCTGTTGTCCTCGAGGGCCGCAGCGGTGTGCAGCAGCAGATCGTCGAAGTCGAGGTACATGCCCTCGTCACGGATCTTGAGCGCCTCGTATCCCGAATAGACGGCTGCGACGCGGGCAGCATCGGCGGGCGGTTCGCGGCGGGCACGTGCCACCGCGGCAGGGTAGTCCTCCGGTGCGATCAGCGAGCCCTTGGCCCATTCGATCTCCGACAGCAGATCGCGCACGGTGTCGGTGTCGGTGGCGAACCCGGCGCGATGGGCCGCCTGCGACACGACTGCGAACTTGCGGTCGAGCAACTGCCACGGAGTCTCGCCCACCACCTGCGGCCAGAAGTAGCGCAACTGGCGCAGGGCCGCGGCGTGAAATGTCCGTGCCTGGACCTGAGATCCGGACCCGCCGACGCCCAGCACACGCAGCCTGGACCGCATCTCCCCCGCTGCGCGGGCGGTGAAGGTCACCGCGAGAACCTGCCCGGCGGCGACGTGGCCGTCCGCGACGAGATGGGCGATGCGGCGCGTGATGGTGCGAGTCTTGCCGGTGCCCGCGCCGGCGAGGACACACACCGGACCCCGGGGCGCGAGCACCGCCGCTGTCTGTTGTGGGTCCAGGCCGTCCACTGCCACATCCGCTCGCATGGCCTCCATCATGGCAGTGCGAGCCGACAGCGCACCGGAGCGGCGCCGCATCACGACGTGAGACCTGTGTCCGAGAACACATTCCGGGCGCCGATGGAACAGAGCGGTGGGGTTGTGGTGTTGTCGGCAACATGACCACTACCGATGCTCCCGCGCTGACCGTCTACTCCACCACCTGGTGCGGTTACTGCCGTCGCCTGAAGAAGCAGCTCGACGAGAACGGGATCGCCTACACCGAAATCGACATCGAGGCCGATCCGGCGGCGGCCGAGTTCGTCGGCAGTGTGAACAACGGCAATCACATCGTGCCGACGGTCAAGTATGCGGACGGAAGCACCTCCACCAATCCGGGGCTGTCCGAGGTCAAGCGCACCCTGGGCCTGTAGTCACCCTCGTGGACCGAATCGGTCTGTGGGGAGCGGGAATTCTCCTGCGCCCCGCAGACCGGTCTCGGTCGTTCCCCGCAGATCCCACAGATCGCGGACGACCCTCAGATACCGGCCACCCAGCCTTCGAGCATTCCACGGGCGATCGAAATCGACCCCGGTAGCAGCAGCGGCGCGTCCCCCGGTGACGCCCAGTCGCCCACCTCGAGCGCCGCGCGCACCTCGTCTCGCTCGAACCAGCGCGCCTCGCCGATCTCCCCGTCACGGAAATCGAGCGGCTGGTCAGGATCCGCGGTCGCAGCGAAACCGAGCATCAGAGACCTGGGGAACGGCCACGGCTGACTACCCAGGTAGTGCACCTCGCGCACATCGACCCCCACCTCCTCGCGGATCTCGCGGGCCACGCACGATTCCAGCGACTCCCCCGCCTCTACGAATCCGGCGAGCACCGAGAAGCGCCGCTCCGGCCATACCGGCTGGCGGGCGAGCAGAACCCGGTCGGCGCCGTCGTGGACGAGGCAGATGATGGCCGGATCGGTGCGGGGGAACTCTTCGTGACCAGTGGCGGTACTGATCCGCGACCAGCCCGATATCGTCGGTTCGGTCGGGGAGCCGTCCACGGCGCTGAAACCGGCGTGGTCGTGCCAGTTGAGCAGCGCGACAGCACTGACCATGAGGTCCGCATCGGCGTCGCCGAGCCGATCTCCGACGCGTCGCAGGTCCGCGACGGCACCCGTCTGCGCGAGCACGCGCACCGCCCACACGTGCCGGCCGTCGCGCACACCGAGGAATACCGCGCCGGGCGTGGGATCGGGGCCGAGGTCGGTGGCGTCACCGAGCACGAGTTCGGTGTCTGCGACCGGCACCTGCCCGCGATGATCGACGCGCAGCAGCCGCGCTTCCGCCCACCCGGCGCGCAATGCCTCGACATCGGAGCGCAATTCCTCGGCCCGGTCGACGACGGTGCGCGACAGCAGCGGGGTTCCGGACAGGGAGAAACTGGTCACGAAGTGCACACTATCCGCGCATCGCGCCGGGCGCCGAACCGGGCACGAGCCGGATGTAGAGCAGCTTGTCGTCGGGCTCGAGCGCGTCGACCTCGGGAGACCCGACCCGCCACATCCGGCCGTCCCGCACGACGGCGAGCACGAGATCCTTCAGATGACGCGGTGAGCCCCCCACCTCGCTCGAATCCACGTCGCGCTCGGTGATCGCGAAGCCGGCTTCCGGGGTGAGCAGATCCTCGATCATCTCCACGACGTTCGGCGTCGTGGTCGCGATACCGAGCAATCGTCCCGCCGTCTCGGACGAGATCACCACCGAATCCGCACCCGACTGACGCAACAGGTGGGTGTTCTCGGATTCCCGGATCGCCGCGACGATTTTCGCCCTGGGCGCGATCTCGCGGGCGCTGAGCGTCACCAGGACCGCGGTGTCGTCGCGGTTGGCGGCGACGATGACCGCCGCCGCGTGCTGCACACCCGCCAACCGCAGCACATCCGACTTGGTGGCCGAACCCTGCACGGTGACCAGGCCCTGCCCGGCGGCGGACTCGAGAACCACCGGGTCGGTATCCACCACCACGATTTCGGACGGCGTGATCCCGTCACCGAGCATCGCGTCGACGGCGGTACGGCCTTTCGTGCCGTAGCCGATGACGACGGTGTGATTACGCACGCGGCGCCTCCATCGCTGAATCTTGAATGCCTGTCGAGAGTTCTCCGTCAGTGCCGACAGCGTCGTACCGACGAGAACGATAAGGAAGAACACCCGAAGTGGGGTGATCAGCAGAATATTGATCAGCCGTGCCTCGGCCGTGAAGGGCGTGATGTCGCCGTATCCGGTGGTCGACAGCGACACCGTCGCATAGTAGACGCAGTCGAGCAGCGACATCTCGTTGTCCTGCACGTCGCGGTAGCCGTCGCGGTCGAGATAGACCACGAGCACCGCCAGCAACAGCGCACTGAGCGCGTATCCGATCCGACGCGCGATCGCGATACCGGGGCTCGACAGCTCCTGCGGCACCCGCAGGACTCCCACCAGCGCGAAATCCGGTTGCTCGGTGAGCTGATCCGAACGGCTGAACCGCGCACGCAACCTGCCGGGCATTGCGCCTTCCCATCTCGTCTGATCTCGGTCGTCGGGACCGAGCTGTCCGCGATGCCGGAACCGCAAGCGCCGACATCGGATCGCAGCCTACGCGCCGACCGTTAGTGTGGCGCGCATGTCCGCACAACAGTCCCAAGGCGCCGCGTTGCGTCTCGCTGCGTTGCTCTTCGGCGCCGGCACCATGCACTTCGTCCGGCCGAAGCCGTTCGACAGTATCGTGCCCGACTTCCTGCCCGGCGACGCCAGGATGTACACGTACGCCTCCGGGGTCGCCGAACTCTCGGTCGCCGGGGCGCTGGTGGTGCCGCGCACCCGGCGTCTCGGAGCGGCCGCGGCGGCCGTGCTGTTCGTCGCGGTGTTTCCGGCCAATGTGCAGATGGCTGTCTCGTGGCTGCGTAGCAGCAAGCTCTCCCCCGCCGCGAAAGCGGTTGCCCTCGCACGTCTTCCGCTGCAGATCCCGCTCGTCACCGAGGCCCTGAAAGCTCGGCGCAACGCGCCGGTTCGCACTGTGGCATAGCGTCCGTCAGGTCGACTCGAGCAGCAGCGCCGCCAACTCCTCCGGCCGGGCAAGTGCGGGCAGGTGCCCGCTGTCGACGGTCTGCACATCGATGCCGAGCCGCTCGCGGGTCACCCGGACCATGAACGGCAACGGGAACAACCGGTCTCGGCGGCCCGCCACGACGCGCACCGGGACCGCCGGCCATCGCTCGGCCGACCACGACGGTTCGAACGCCGCATCCGACAACCGCGGTTCCTCTCGCGCGAAGGCATCCGCGACGACGCCGGCGGGCACGTCGTGGAAGAACAGTTCGCGGATGTCCGTCGGAGCATCGGGATCCCTGCCGTCCGCCGCGGCTTGTGCCCGTTGGGCGGCCTCCTGGCCGACGTTGCTCCACCACTGCGCCGCCGACTCACCGGGCGCGGGGATCATCGGCGCCACCAGTACCAGTTCGTCGACGGGAATCCGCTCGGCGACGATCACGGCGGTGAACGCCGACATCGACTGTGCCACCACGATCAGCGGCGTCGCGGCACCTTCGACTGCGGCCACCACGCGGTCGGCGTAGTCGTAT